>PEAL01000205.1 GCA_002753725.1 Deltaproteobacteria bacterium | reverse complement strand
ACAGAACAACTTTTAATTTCCACATTCAAAAAACAAATTATTTATAAAAAAATTAAATAAAAACAAGCTTGAAACGTCTCTGGTTGCCCAAATATTGTCGCAAACAAAAAAGTATGATATCATGATCAGCTAAAGATGTAAATTTCCATCAACAAACAATCTTGAAATTTGAAAGAACAGTAAAATAAAGGATAACCTTATGATATCAAGCAATCGTTTGGATCAAATTTTTAATTCAACCACACTCGATGATATTTTTCCTCCGGAGCGTGCGGATTTATTTTTTGATGCACTTTTGGGTGATGCAACAGAAGGCGCTTATGATATACGATTGATATTCCAGAAGGCGGAGTCGAATATCCTGCGTTTTGCCTTTGAACTACATGAACGACCAGGAAAATGTCTGGTGTGTAGTCTGACCTATGGGCTTCCGCATGTTTTTTCCAGGCATCCGGTCATTAATGTAAAAAACATCGTGGATCACATTCAGGAAAAAATCACCGAACAGGCAAATATTACAGGCTGGTCGTTGGATCGAACCATTCAATTGGACAAAACGATCCATGTCATCCCATTGCTCATTACCCTTGATCATCCCATTGCTCTCTAAGCAGGAGGTTCTATCTTGTCAGAAATGATCCCCTTTATACCGGACCGAAAGATCGCTGTCGATGAAGCCATTGAAGAATATCTTGCTTACAGTCAATCCATTGGGGCTTTAAGTGAATCATCGGTTTTTAATAGACGGCTGGAACTTAACCGTTTTCATCGGTACTGTAAATCAAAAAAAATCGAATGGGTAACAGATATTAAAAAACATGTGGTCATCATGTATTTAGGCAGTTTATCCATCCAAAATAACAGCAAAAAAACAATCATGATTATTTTAACAACATTTTTTGATTACTTGGTCACGGAACGTCTGGTTTTGGATAATCTTTTAGCAAATATCAAAAAGCCTCGTATTTTTTTGGCAGATGGCGATTATTTAAGTCTTGAAGAGATCAATCGTCTTTTTTATGCAGAAGCACAAACCACCAGTGAAAAGCTTGTGGATCGAAATCTTTTACTACTATCTCTTTTCACTGTTCTTTGTCTGCGTGTTGCTGAAACCATTCAATTGCAAAAATCAGACATTCACCTGGAAGATAAACGCTTGTGGGTCAAACGTAAAGGCGGAAAAATTGCCAAACTGCCAATGAATGACGATTTAGTGGATCGGTTTCACAATTGGTTGGACGTACGGGCTCAATTTAAAAATGCAGAAAAGGTTCCCTGGATATTTATATCCACACATGGTCGTCAAATGACAGTGCGTCAGGCACGAAATATTGTAATGGATGCTTTGGATAAAGCTGAAATTAATAAACGCAAAAAAGGTCCTCATTTATTGAGGCATAGCGGCGCCACCCTGTATTTAAAACAAGGCGAAGACATCAAAACCATCCAGTACCTACTCGGCCATTCCAATCTGACAACAACGTCGCGTTATGTTCACTCTGATAGCGATGCACTGGAAACCTCCATTAGTAACTGCCCTACGTTTTGTACCTGATTTTTTCAGCCTTGAAATATGGGATATTGCGGTGAGATATTTTATGTTTGCCAGAAATGTGATAAGGGACAAGTCTATTGTTCGGATGAATGTTCAATAAAGAAGTTCCCCATTTTGGGTGGAGTCCACCCAAGGGACTTCAAATGGGAAAGTTATTTAATCGCTATTCCTAAGGTGATTAAATAAAAATGTGATAGGAGATCTCTACAATGAACACGTCATTGACAGCATTAAAAGTAAATATGGAACGGTATCGGATTAATGTTAAAATTCGTAAAGAACACAAAGTATTGGAGGAAATACTGGCGGACTTGCGTGGCGTTCATGAACGGCTAAGAATTTTCTTAAAAGAATTGAATCACCCGTATAAGAACTGGGCGTTTATTATCAAAGAAGCGCGAACATTTGCATTGGATTATTTTCATTTACTGAAAATGCATGAGCGCGGACCGGAAGGCGCCGGGCACTATATTGATATTTTTTGGAATGCCTTTCATCAAACCCCTGATTTATCTGTTCGTATCGATGCTGTTGATCACCTGCTGGTCTATCTTCAAAAAATTATTTTTGATGCCAATGATGATATTGACCGTTTTCAACCGGTATTGAAAAATGCTCTGGAACATATTATCTCATTGAATGAACCGCAATTTTTTTATTTTGTCAAAAGTTATTACCAACTGGACCGCCTGGCAGAAAAATTATTAAACCGTGTGGACCTGTTTCCTTTTGAAACGGTCAATGAGCTTCTCCTTCGATTTTATCAACGTACATATGATTACTGGTTAACTCAGCCATCTCCCATGAACTATTTTTCTCAGCAGCTGGATTCACAAGAAGACATCTCAACTGTAGAACCTTTTTTTGACGACATTTCCCATGAAACCATCCAAAAATTAAAAATCCAACTGGAATCGCTGCTTCAACAATTTCCTTTTGTGGATCGTCAATTGACAGAATCGATGATCCAGCTACCTGGATTCAATCATATGGTCTCTTTATACAATGCATTACCCGGAAAATTAAGCAGAAAAGCCCCGGATGAACAAACTGGCAAACGATGGAAAATGACGTTCCTGTTTCATATGATGAGTATTGAGGGCTTATCATCTGTGCATGAAGAAGTCTTGCGTGAAATCAATCGGACTGTATCCTGGCTCATTAGCCATCAGGATATGGAACATAACAAAGTTCTATTGACAACCACCTGCTCCACATTGAAAAATAGCTTAGATAAATATCCTTCAATTGCCCTGACCTGTATTTTAACCATGGGAAAAGCTGTTTATAACACTCAGGAAAATGAATTGATTTTTTTGTTCAACGATGAAGTGATTTCTCTGGGATTTCAAGGGCCGAAGTTACAGGGTGTTGGAGAAGATTGGCAAATTCGTGCCAATAGCGTTCATCTTCAGAATGTCACCACCTGGCTGGAACTTGCGGAATTCAAACCTGTGGTATCAAAAAAATTACTGTCATCACTGGTCATTTATCTGGCGCTTTCTGGATTCTTTATTAAAGACAAAGACCTTTTTCCAAGAGAAATTACAAAACTATTGAACAGCACTATCGAACCTGTATTCAATCTGGTCAAACAACTGGCACGATTGTTCCCATCGTATTTTAATGAAATTGGTGCTGAAGGTCGGTTGCGAGATATTTCCACTGAAATGGATGAAATTTATGCCAGAAAAGATCGATTGATACATTTTTTAAGAAAACAAAGTCATGTTGAAAGCAGCAATCAGACCCTTGAGTTAACAGAATCTGTTTTCAAATACTGGCTTTCGGGAAATGTCAATATCAAAAGGAAACAGGTGCCGGATAATATTTTCAGACGACTGAATCCCAATGATCCGCATGTTGTGGAATTGCGTAATATTGCCAATGAACTTTTCACTCAAGTTGGCGCAGAACACCCCCTGCCACTGGTTTTGGAAAAATCTGATGAAGCCTTGAAAGAAATTGTTTTTCAAGCAAAGAATGCCTCTGAATCCATTAAAAAGAAAATGTATTTGACCCTTTTGTTTTATAAAGTACTCTATCAAAAATATCACTTGGATAAAATCAATCTCAATGAATATCTGGACCAGTTTCAATCTCAAACAATGTATGATACCTTTCCCTCCATTCTCAAGCTCAAAGGGATCCTGGAAGAAAAAAATCTTAGTAAAAAAATTGATGGTCTGCTGGATGTGCTGGCGCAATTAAAAGACATCATTTTATCGCCAGAACACTATGAAATTCGGGAAAATATATATCGTAAACGGCATTTTACCATTGATATTCCCTCCATGTATGGCAGTTATCATGAAATGAAATTTGATGCCCTTGCCATGACGTTTCGCATTGAGGCCTGTTTAAATATCTGCTTTGAAGAGCTTGCCGGTGACATTGATCTGGATCTGATTACACGCGCCACATTCTATCAAATCAATACCCGTTTGAAACAATTTGGCAGAGCCCTGAAAATTGATGGTATTTATTCCATTGATTTGGATGAACAACTGATCCTTCTGAATCACGCATTGGAAAAGCGTGGATTTACGTTTACCCAATATATCGATATTTTTAAAGGTATTGCACGAGCGGTTCGTCGCATTGTTCAGGATTATTTTCATACGATTCATGAACACAACCTGGTGAAAATATTAAGAGAAATTAATGAACCTGACTTGCTGTCCAAATATCGCCTGTATGAATCGAATTATAATCAGGAACAACGCCATCATCGTGTCTCAGAAATGTTTTTTCGAGACCGCATTGCCACATCTTTGGGCCTTAAGCAGATGGACCTGTTTATCACCCAGGTATTGAGCATCTTGTTCCGGCAGGCAGACAAATTGCCCAATGACCTGTTTCATGCCTTACTCAACTATGATGCTGAACGGGCCATTTCACCGCTATCCAGGCCCAAGGCTATTATCACAGATGTTATTCATATGGGGATGAAAGGATATAATTTGGCAAAACTGAAAGGCTTTGGCTTGAATGTTCCGCCTGGATTCATCATCTCCACTGAAATTTTTCGTTGCCGGGAAGTCATTGAAAAATATCCACCGGCAAAAAAACATTTTATGGATCAGATCACCTCTGAAATTAAACGTCTGGAAAAGGAAACCGGTAAACAATTCGGTTATCCGGAAAATCCTTTATTGTTATCGGTTCGAAGTGGATCATCGGTCTCACAACCCGGTATGATGGATACCTTTTTGAATGTAGGGATTTCAGAAAAAATAGCCACCGGTATTGCACAAAAAGAAGGCATGGAATGGTTTGCATGGGACAACTATCGACGGTTCCTTCAGATATTCGGCATGTCCTTTGATATCAAACGAAATGAATTCGATACCTTGATGAGTTCCTGCAAAGAGCGCAGCGGTGTCTTGTTTAAACGAAATTTAACCGGTCCTCAAATGAAAGAATTGGCTCTGAGATACAAGCAGTTACTTCTTTCTCATGGCGTCACTGTTCCTGATGATCCCATGGAACAATTGTTGACATCAATCAATCGTATTATTGAATCCTGGGATTCTGGCCGTGCAAAAACATATCGCGATATCATGGGAATCTCTGATGATTGGGGGACTGCTGTGACTGTACAAACCATGGTTTTTGGAAATATCAACGAAGATGCCGGCGCCGGCGTCACATTTACGCGGAGTCTTCGCGGACTTAGTGATGGCGATATGATCCAATTATGGGGAGATTTTACTCCCGGCAACCAGGGCGAAGATGTTGTTGCTGGACTGGTCAAAACGCATCCCATTTCCATTGTCCAGGCCAAATATGAAAATCGTCCTGCCAGTGCTGCGTTAGAGTGTTTGTTTCCTCAGATATACAAAGCATTAAAGCAAGATGTGGCGGGTTATTTAATTCATAAAAAGAAATGGAGTCACCAGGAAATTGAATTTACATTTGAAGGACCGGATCAGAAAGATTTATATCTTTTGCAAACGCGTGACATGGCTTTGGGATTAAGGCAAAAAACAACGGTTCTGGACATTACCGAGGAAAACAGCCATTTGTTTGCCGGCAGAGGAATCGGTATTGGCGGTGGTGCCATGGTGGGAAGAATTGTTTTTTCCGTTGAAGAAATTCATCGATGGCGCGTCATTGAACCAGATACTCATTTGATTGTTGTGAGAAATGACACGGTTCCTGACGATATCCGGGAGATTAACGAAGCTGATGGCCTGCTTACCGGTCGTGGTGGATCGACATCCCATGCAGCCGTTGTGGCCCATCGATTGGGAAAAACCTGCGTGGTCGGGTGTTCAGAATTAAACTGTGTTGAGGAAGAAGAATTGCTTCAAATCAATGCGTTTAAGTTTAAATCCGGTGATTTTATCAGCATCGATGGCGATGAAGGCGCTGTGTATTCTGGAAAAATGAAGATTAAAGAACAGAGTCCTGAATAACAAAGAAGTACATCATTGTTTCAGGTTTCTGGCATGAAATATGCTGACTTTTTATTAAAAAAATAGCTGGAGTCCCAAATCTAAAGATTTGGGAAAACTATATAATTTTTTATTCAAAATGGAGAAATCAATGCTATATTCACTCCCAACAATATTGATTGTTGATGATATACAGACGAATTTAAATGTCTTGGAAAGAGTACTTCAGCTTAATCATTACAATACTTTCACTGCTCTGGATGGGACGACCGCATTGAAACTGGTCACTGAAAAAAAACCTGATCTCATCCTTTTAGATGTTATGATGCCGGATATGACTGGATTTGAGGTTTGTGATCAATTGAAACGTTCTCCGGAAACTCAATCGATACCCATTATTTTCTTAACGTCTAAAAATGATCCTGAAGATATCGTTGAGGGGTTTAAGTTAGGAGCGGTTGATTATATTCCAAAGCCATTCAACTCTGCAGAATTGTTATCCAGAATTAGGACCCATACTGAACTTAAAAAACTGCAAACCCGCCTTGAACAGGCTGTGGCAGACCGCACCAAAGAGTTATATGAAACATTGGATGAACTGAAATCGACGCATTATAAATTACAAGAAGCCTATTTTGAAATCATTAAGCGCCTCGCTCGTGCGGCTGATTACCGCGACAATGAAACAGGAATGCATATTTCAAGAATGAGCCATTATACGAATATTCTGGCAAAAGCCGCAGGTTTGGATGATGAGCAGTGTCATCAATTATATCGTTCCAGTGCCATGCACGATGTTGGAAAGATCGGAATTCCGGATGCAATCTTGCTCAAACCCGGTAAATTGGACAAAGCTGAATTTGATATCATGAAAACACATACCGTTATTGGCGGAAAATTACTTTCAGATATCGATTCTGATTTATGTCATCTGGCTGAAAAAATAGCCATGACACATCATGAAAAATGGAACGGCAAAGGATATCCAGAAGGACTGTCAGGGGAAGATATCCCCATTGAAGGCCGGATTGTCGCTATTGCGGATGTCTTTGATGCTTTAACATCAGACCGACCTTATAAAAAAGCCTGGTCCGTTGAGGATGCTATTCAGTTGCTGATTCAAGAAAAAGGTGAACATTTTGATCCAAAACTTGTGGATATTTTTATTGAAAATCTTCCCAAGATACTTGAAGTCAAAGAAAAGTATGGGGAACATCATTAACGTCAGTGAATCACACCCATTTGTTTTAATTTTTCAAACCGTTGCTCTGCATTGAAAAATTTACCCCTCTCTCCATTTTCCATTATATTCAAGGGTTATTCGCTTTTATTTCGTTCTTTCAATCTTATGTTGTATTCGTCCTTGATCAAACACGAAAATATGTATTTTGATGTAACAATTTGATAGGTTTGATGTTTTGGGCATAAAGATGAAAAATCGTGCAGCGTTGATAATCCTAACTAAAATACTTTTTAAGGAAGAGCGTCGGAGTCAGGATGAGTCAGAGTTAGCGTCGGCAAAATGTGCGCCAGCTACAAGGCTGTTAGTTATCGATATAAATCAAATTCATTTATAATTGTTCGCGCTTAGCTATTTTGACTGGCTGTCACAAATTTTGCAGTTATGATACTCATATTGACGTTTTTTGGTTATAGTTAAAAGAGTTCTCGAACAAAACACAAACCGGCTTTAAGCGAATAACCCAGCACTCCACAGGACGCCAAAAGCAAGCGCGTTTTTACCAGTTAGGAACCAAAATTTAATAACGTTCCCATTATGGCACCCAGATTTGGGTTGAATTTGTTCGATGGAAAATTTAAAAAGCTGAAGGAATAGTTATTCTATTTCGAAATTTTTTCGATTTTGCATCGGACAAAGGCAGCCCGAATCTGGGATGCAAGAATGGGAACGTTATTAAATTTTGGTTCCTTAGCAAGTTATTGGCTAAAGAACGTTCTCATTTCAAAAGAAATTCCTTTTTTGCTTTTGCCGCCTGTGAGCTTAACGTTATTGTGCCTTTAGTTCATTTTTGCTCATTGGCAAATGGGTCAGTGGCAATCATCGAGACGTTCTCATTTCAAAAGATAATCCTTTTTTGTTTTTGCCGCCTGTGAGCTTAATGTTATACTCCAAATTTAGTACATAAGTTGATGTAACAAAATAGAGATTGCGTTAAAAGTTCGATTGCAAACAAATTCTAAAAGGACTATTTTGAAACCCAATGACCGCGGCTATTGGGCTGAAATCCAACAAAACAAAAAGCAAGGAGCAGAATCCACTGAAATTGGCACCTGAGCGAAACGTGATAAACAAATATTCACTCATATCTTTAAGTTTTAAAAATAGTCAAAAAGTAGATAACCAAAGAGTGTCAATTATAAGACTATAAAAAAATGCTTACTTGCAACAACTCAGAAAGTTGATTAAAAATGATATGAGATTTAAATATGATATAATAAAAAGCGAACTACTTAGAAAAAATCCAAAACGTGGGATTGGCTTTGATGATGTACAAAAATTGTTTGAAAATAATTATTATGAAGATATGAGATGTGATGATCCAACCCAATATTCCGCTACTGGCTGGGTGCAGGGAAAATTATACACAGTAATCTATGAACAAAGATTTGACAATGAAGGTTTGTATTATCACCTTGTAACCCTATGGAAGGCGACCAAACAGGAGGTGAAAAATTATGCCGAAAATTGCTGAAAATATTCCAACAGCTGATGAAATAGCTGATATGGCAGACAGAGGAGAAGATATTTCAAAATTTTTTACCGGTAATGGTAGAATGAAAACACCTCTTAACAAAGCCAAAATGCAATGGGTTAATGTCGATTTTACTCCGGAAATGTTGTATGAACTGGATAATATTGTCAGAGAAGTGAATATCAGCCGACAGGCTGTTATAAAAATGTATATGCGCCAAGCAATTGATCAATATTATATGGCTAAAAAGGCGATGGCTTCATAAATCAAAAATGGTGAATGGAAATATGAATGGGTGGTAATCGAAGGATTAGATTTCCATGCTTAAATTTAAGTATAGAAAATTTTAATGTAGAAATAGGTGGCATGGATTATGGTTTTGATATTAATGGTATTTTAGGAATGGATTATTTGGTACAAACAAATTCAAATATTGATTTACACCAAATGTTATTGAACTTGAAATTTTAATAGATATAAATTTTAAAGTAAGTTTAGGTTTGAAAATATGCTGCTCATAGTGACGTTTCTTGGTAATTGTTAAATCGAAAAATAGCTTTATAAAAGGGTTCCCGGACAAAACTCAAACCGTATTTGGGCGAATAACACAGCGCTCCACAGGACGTCAAAAGCGGGCGCGTTTTTTCACCAGTATGTAAATCATTGGCTAAATAACGTTATCATTTCAAAAGTTATTCCTTTTTCGCTTTTGCCGCCTGTGAGCTTAGCGTTATTCGCCTTTATTTCATTCATTCAAAAAAGCGAAAACGATGTTTTCAAAAATGCAAAAATGTGCCAAATATCTGTTTCAAAACATCGAATTTTTTGTGCATGAATTTAGACAGGTCT
>PEAL01000204.1 GCA_002753725.1 Deltaproteobacteria bacterium | reverse complement strand
TGTCATCGAAGGTGTTCGCGATGGTGGTAATAAAAGTGGTGTTCCAACCCCCTTTGGTCAGGTTATATTTGATTCTGGTTATATGGGCAAGTGTCTGGTCTTTGTCACAGCTCTTGGGATGATGCCGGCTACTATTGGCGACAAACCATCAGAAAATAAAGCCACCCAAAATGGCGATTTAATTATTATGTGTGGTGGTCGTGTGGGAAAGGATGGTATCCACGGTGTTACAGCATCATCTGAAATTTTTTCCGAACATACTCCCGCAGGACATGTTCAGATTGGCGATCCATACACACAAAAGAAAATGCATGATTTTTTACTTGACGTTCGTGATGAAAATTTAATCACCTTTATTACAGATAATGGTGGTGGCGGATTGTCATCCTCAATTGGTGAATCTGCCCGATTTAGCAATGGTTGTGTGGTTCACCTGGACAAAGTACCCTTAAAATATGAGGGACTGGATCAATGGGAAATATGGATATCAGAATCTCAGGAGCGCATGACTGTTGCCATTCGGCCAGAAAATCATGCACGCTTTATGGCCCTTGCAGACAAACATGCGGTTGAATGCAGTGTCATTGGTGAATATACCAATACCGGAAAACTTCATATTTTATTCAAAGGTCAAACTTGCGCTTATGTGGATATGGACTTGCTTACATCTGGTTTTCCAAAATGGTCCTTTGATGCACAATGGCGCTCGCCATCCATGCGAGGTCTTTGTGAACCGGTTATCCAGTCGTCGGAGGATCTCAGTCAGCTGGTTCTGGATATTCTTGAACGACCCAATATTTGCTCAAAAGAATGGATTGCGCGACAATATGATCATGAAGTTCAAGGAACAAGTATTATCAAACCTCTGGTTGGTGAAGATCGAGATGTACCTGGAGATGCATCGGTCATTTGTCCGGTGTTAGGTAATGATAAAGGACTGGCATTTGCTCAGGCGATCATCCCCATGTATTCAAAAATCGATGCCTGGCACATGACCGCATGTACTATTGATGAAGCTGTTCGACGATTGATTGCCACTGGAGCCCGACCTGATCACATTGGCGGTGTTGACAATTATTGTTGGCCTAATATTCAGTATCATGAAACTGAAAATCCTGATGGAATGTTTAAAGCTGCCCAACTGGTACGTTCATGTCAGGCGTTGAAAAAAATTTGTATGGCGTATGGTATTCCATTGCTTTCCGGAAAAGACAGTATGTATGTGGATGGTCATTTACCAGGGGCCTATGGCGAACGACATAAAATATCAGCTTTGGAAACTCTTCAATTTTCAGCAGTGGGTTTTGTAGATGATGTTTGTCGCTGCATGACACTTGACTTTAAACAAGCAGGAGACTACATTTATGTTTTAGGAGAAACACGCAATGAGTTAGGTGCCTCTGAATATTATGAACACCTGGGATATACAGGGTGCAACGTTCCTGAGGTCGATACAGAAAAAACCTTACCTTTATATCTTGCGATTGCCAAATGTATTCAGCTAGGACTTTTGTCATCTGTTCATGGCGTTTATCGTGGCGGATTGGCCATTCATTTAGCGATGTGCGCGATGGCTGGAAATTTGGGGTTGGCCATTGATTCTCAGAAAATTCCTTCTACAGATCATCTGTCTGATGACAAACTTCTTTTTTCTGAATCTGCCGGACGATTTATTGTCAGTGTTCCTTCTAAAAATAAGGATATATTTGAAACATCCTTTCAAGAATTTCCTTGCAACTGCATTGGTGAAGTCTTGAAAAAAGATATTTTTCAGATTAAGGGCTTATCCGGCCAACGCGTTGTTGATCTTTTGGTTTCTGAAATGAAAACAGTTTGGAAACGACCGTATAAGGACTTGATCTGATTTTAAATAATATTTCAAAAAGTTAATAAATAAATAACAGGAAGGAACCTTTCTCGCATGAGAGCAGTTATCCAACGAGTAAAACAAAGTTCTGTTAGTGTTCTCGGAAAATGTTCGGGAAGCATTAATGAAGGCTTGATGGTTCTTTTAGGTGTTGAAAAAAATGATCAACAAAAAGATGCTGAATACCTTGTGGAAAAAATTGTGCATTTGAGAATTTTTGAAGACGATATTGGTAAAATGAACCGATCGTTAATCGATATCAAGGGACAGATGCTGGTTATTTCGCAATTTACACTTCTTGGGGATTGCAGAAAAGGTCGAAGACCCTCATTTGTTGCAGCCGCTCCTCCGGAGATGGCCAATGAATTGTATCTCTATTTTATTGAAAAGGTTAAAAACAAAGGTATTCATACGGAAACCGGCATTTTTGGGGCTATGATGGACGTTTCTCTGGTCAATAATGGTCCTGTAACCTTTGTATTGGAAAGTGCATAAAAGATGTATCTTTCACACAGGATTGGATTAAATGCTGTTTGAAGTATTGATTATAATAAGACGAGGACAAAACGGAAGAGTCGAAAAAATAAAAAGTGCCGGAGGAGAGAATCGAACTCTCACGGGCACAAGGCCCGGGGGATTTTGAGTCCCCTGCGTCTACCTATTTCACCACCCCGGCATTCAAAAATGAAACGACTTATATATGATATAAAACCATCTGTCAAGAAGACGTTTATATTTTTATAAAAATATTTAAGGATGATTCACATGCCTGTATATCAACTTGAAGACTGGCAACCAGAGATTGACCCATCGGTGTATATCGCCCCTGGGGCAATGATCATCGGGCAAGTTCGTATTGATAAAAATGTATCGATCTGGTTCAATACGGTTGTTCGCGGTGATACGGATCTGATCACCATTGGTGAGGAGAGCAATATTCAAGATTTATCCGTATGCCATGCAGATCCAGGACAACCCTTGACCATCGGAAAAAAAGTGACTGTGGGACATCGGTGCATTGTTCATGGCTGCACGATTGAAGATGATTGCCTGATCGGTATGGGGGCGATTGTCATGAATGGTGCAAGAATCGGCAGAGGAAGCATTATTGCTGCGGGAACAGTTGTTCTTGAAAGGACAAATATTCCACCTTTTTCGCTGGTCACTGGCATCCCAGGACAAATCAAGAAAAAATTTGACAATGAAATAATTGACTTGATTCATTTGCCAGCGGATGTTTATAAAAGTCGGGCTCAAGATTATCGTTTGAAATTAGATCAGATCTAAGGAGGGCGCATTTCCAAAAAGTCGGACATTTTTCATTTTTTTTTATTTAACAATCCCCTCTGCTTTCATTATTTGTTCCTTGTGATAACCGAAAATTGACCACCCTAATAATAGTATTGATAAACGCATTGATTTCATTTTGTTTTGTCCTCAATAACTCTTAAGGTAATATAAAAAAGGTGTTGACATATTATCACCTTTAAGCGACAAACAATTGCTATGGTGTCAGTAAAAAAAAACTCCTTTTTCACCTTTTTTAGAAGGTGATGCCTGTCTTAATAGATATGGAAAAAAAGAATTATGAAACATAGTCTCTTCATTTGCATTATCCTTATGTATACCGCCATGACAATCCATGCAGCAACCATTTCCCCTGCATCTTTTTGTCTGGAAAAATTTGATATCGGCATGAATATGAATTTGGGGATTGATTTTGTCATGTCAGATGTAAAAAACACAGGCAACATTGATCTTAAAACCAGACAACCTTCGATGGACAATATCTTAAAAGGATATCTCCCTATTCCTGACGCCAGCTGGTTCTATTTTCTGAATCCTAAAATTGTTCCAGATAAAAGCGGTGCGGCAAAGGCAAGAATGTTTTTAAAAATTCCAAATGAAAATAAATATTTGAATCAACATTGGGCGGTGCATGTTACTGCCAAGCCACCGGCAATGGGGGTATTTGCCATGGAAATGGTGGGGGTCTACATGATTGAAACAAAAGCATCTGAAAAAATTATTGAGCGCCCATATGGTCCCATTGGTATTGTTCCCAGCCGAATATATGTAAAAAATATTGTTCCCCGAAAAATGAAATCCACATCCTTTTCAATATACAATAATGATTCCGTTTCACACACCTATCAAGTATCGGTTCAGACATTTGATCCATCCTTTTATAACAAAATTCAAATCTCTCAAGCGCCAGGTTATGAATGGGTAAAATACACAAACTGGGTGAAACCGGATGAACCTGTTCTTACAATCAATGCAGGCCAAAAAAAAGAGACCCGACTGGATATCACTATCCCCAAAGACATTCAATATAATGATGAAGGGTGGGAAGCCATCATCATGGTAGAATCCATCAAAAAGGGAGGGCCTACAGGATTCGCACGTTTATTGATTGCGCACTAGGCGTCCTGAACTAAAGCATTTTGAATTAAATGCCGATTAAATCAACTATAATACGCGATTGTATATTTAATACATTAATGTTCTATTAAAAAAAATTCCCTTGATTGCTACAACGTTCCAAATACTAAAGTGAAATTTTATTAAAACTAAGATTTTGTTAAAACTAAGAGGAGTCTTCTATGGATATCAACACAAATATACAGGCCACCACCCCTATTCGTAAAGGCATGGAGGTTATCCGTGTCGATCAAAACAAAACCGCTCAAAAACAGGTTCAGGATTTATCTGAACCTCTAAAAATTCCTGTTTTTGAAGACTTTTCTCTTGAAATCAGTCAATTATCAAAAAAAATGCAGGCATTACCATCAATGAGCCGTAATGTTATGCGGGACCTCTCTTCAGAATTGTTAAAAGAAAAAAGTGGTCAAGAGGAAGTAGAACAACTGTTTCAGTATGGAAAAGAAAATGAACGCCTTCAAGAACGTTTAAAAAAACGTATTGAAGAAGAATTTGAACAGTTCAATCGTGTGGAACCTGAACCTGCAAAAATATTATTTGATATGGAACGAGATATCACCACGACGCCGGCGATAAGAGCGGCTGAAAATATGGAAGAATTAATTGATGTTACGGGCTTATTGGCTGAAGATAGACGCATAGAAACCGGTGAACCTAAAAAGGAAAATCAAACGCCCACAGAAAAAATAAGATCTCAAATGGGTGGATATATTGATTCAAACGGCCTTGTTCCTGAAGAAGAACGCTTAAAAAATACAACCCCTGTTGAAGCAGCCAAAGAAAGTCAGGAACAACTGAAAAATGTCACCGGTAAATTGATTGACCGACCTGAACAATGGCAAGTCGAAGGCAATAAACCTGAAAAAACACCCGCTGAAAAAGGCAGAGAGAACCTTGGCGGCAGTGTTGATAAAAATGGCGTTCTGCACACCGATGCCAACAAAACATTTCCCGAGCGTGCTGAGGAACGATTAACACAATTGAATCAAAAAATGGGCGAATTGATCGATAAGCCCAAAGAACTGACAGGCAAAGAAAAAACGGATCAGATGACCCCCGCAGAAAAAGCCAACAAGGCTTTGGGTAACCCATCAGATAAAAAAGAAAAAACACCTCCTGAAAGAGCCGAAGAAAAAATGTCTACAATGATTGGTAAAATGGGAGAAAGAGTTGATAAGCACGAAAAAATTACCGGTAAAGAAATTGATGACGACATGACTGCCATGGAAAAAGCCAAAAAGAGAATGGGGAACCGACTTGATGGAAAAGGTGTTGTGCCGGATGATGAACGAAAAAAACCACCTCCTGAACAATCTAAAGAAAACATGGAAAACATGATTGAAATGATGGGTCAGCGGGTTGATAAATCTGAAGCGTTAACTGGCAAAAAAGAGACAGAAGATATGTCGGAAACAGAAAGAGTCCGAAATATAATGGGAGGACGAACAGATGTTGCTGGTGTTGTTCCTGAAGATCAACGAGGTAAACAACCGCCTGAGAGAGCTCAAGAAAAAATGACGGACATGATTGAAAAAATGGGAGAGAATGTCAGTAAAACTGAAGAATTAACAGGGGAAAAAGACACAGAAAAAATGTCTGAAATGCAAAAAGCCAAAGATCTGTATGGCGGACGATTAAATGAAAAAGGTGTTGTCCCTGATGAAGACCGTGAAAAGCCTCCTGTAGAAGCATCAAAAGAAAAAATCAATCAACTTCAAGAAAAGCTTGGAGAGCTTGTGGATAAACGCGAAGAGCTAACCGGTAAAGAAAATCGCGAAAAAATGACTGAAACACAAAAAGCCAACGAAGACATGGGCAATTATCTCAATAAAGATGGTGTGGCATCTGAGAAAGAACGCGATCACAGCGCAGTCGATCGTATTGAAAAACGTCTGGAAGAAATGGATCAAGAAACCGGCCGTCTGGTTGAAGAAAAATCAGAGTTGGCTGATAGTCGCGTCGCCCCAATTGCAGATCGTTTGACAGGATCACAGCAACGAGACTTTGTTGCAACAGCACAAAAATTGGATCAAGCCGGTGGTCCGAATATGGACAAATTTATTTCCACGACGCATCAGTTAATTGAAAAGAGAGAAGATGAACAGCTTCAAAATTATTTATCAGGGGCACAAGATCAATCCGGTGTCGCTATGTCCATGTATTTAAGTGCAGCAGCTCAGAGGCATTTATTTACGTAAAAATTTATCTGATTTTATTCACGCGTTTTTGTGAATTCTTTCCTCTCCTAAAAACAAAAAACGGGCTGTCCTGGCAGCCCGTTTTTTGTTCCTGTTTGACTTTCTGGTATTCATGCTTATTCTATAACCATAACATAGTCGTTTTAAAAAATTAATATTTAAAAAAATTGGAGATTTTGATGACAAAAGTAGACAAAGATTTGTTTGTGAGCGTTGAGTACAAAGGAACATTGGATAATGGCGACGTATTTGACACCAGTGAGGGAAGGCCACCGCTTGAATTTCAAGTGGGCTCAGGACAATTAATTCAGGGTTTTGACAATCAAGTTATGGGAATGAGCTTGAATGAAAAGAAAACATTCACACTTGATCCAAAAAGTGCATACGGCGAAAGAGACGAGAGTCTTAAACAATCATTTGCGAAATCCGATCTTCCACCGGAAATGGTTCCAGAGGTTGGGCAGATGATCGGTCTTCAAGCTCCCAATGGAAACCCTATTCCTGGCACAATTATTGAGATAACTGAAGACAACTTTACCGTAGATGTAAACCATCCTCTTGCCGGTAAGACCTTAACATTTGATATTGAAATCGTTGGCATCAGCGAAACGCCTACCCAGGAAAAAAGTTCATGCGCATCAGGTTGCGACTGCTCTTCAGGTTGCCATTAATTTTACTTTGCTAACATTACCTTTTTAAAGTCCAGTCGTTTGTATATTCTTAACGGCTGGATTTTTTTAGTCAATATCGACTATTTTATTGATCACTGCTTCCTTTTTAGACACTTCTTCTTCTTCAACATATTTTTCAAAAGAACATGCATCACCAACGGTAAGCCTATCATTTGAAAAGACAATCACTGCTTTTTCCTCATGACTAATTTCTATGATAATCTGGTTTTCACCGATATAATAATTTGCTGCATAAAAATAACCCGTTCCTGATTGATTTTCATCTTTGTTGATACCAACAGTATTATTATGATAAAAGAAAAACCACTGCCCCCGAAAATTTATTTTTTTCCCGGCAACATCACTGAGTAATACAGTGTTGTATTCATTAAGTTCTGTCAATTTTTCATCAATTTTCGACGGGGTTGTTTCTGATGTTTCATAATCTTCTGTCGCTTCTGAATCATACGAAAAGTCTGCTTCATCAACATCATTTAAAGCAATATCCTGGGGATCATCATCGTAGGGTTGAAATTCACTGACGCGCGATACTTCTTGAATCACATTTTCTGTTGATTTCGTTTTTTTTGCCTTGATATTTTTTTCAATCTGTTTTTCATTTGCTGTTGTGTGTATATTGTTTCCTTTTTCTGATTTGAAGGAATAGATCATATGACACAATAATGTTAGGGTTATTGCAGCAACGACAATATTGAAACGCATGACATACTTTAAAATTGTTTGTTCTTTTTGATTTTGCGGATTTTCTTTGAGTCTCTTTTTGATGTATTGCTTTAGAAGTTTCCGATTTTCTTTTGCCAGGTCTAAAAACTCAACGCCAAATTTTTCATTGATGACATGTATGATTCTTCCTGTAACAATAAAGCTTTTTTTTAATGGTTTAGGCAGGGTTATAACCAAAGAGACATTGTTATTGATCTTACATCCTTTAAATTTTTCAGGAACGATGATACCAATGCCCCCTTCACTGATATCATTGGCATATATAATGGTTAAAAAATTTTGCCCATTTATATCTACTTCAACAGGACTCTTTTTTTCAGGTTGAACTCTAATATGTCTGCGTTTATCATTTTTTTTTTTTGTTCGTCTCATGATTAACACTTTATATTACACGGTGTCTTTGCTTATCTAAAGTTTAACATGTTCAATATTTTTCCCAAATTTTTGTATTGATCTTTAGGCATCGCCCCAAATTTAACGCCACCACCTCTTGGATATCGGCCTTTACCAGATGTCAGCCAGACGATTTCGCCAAGTATATCTAACTCAGCTAACATTTCATGATCAAACTTAACATGAACGAATGTTCCTGTCGGACCAATTAAATCACCGGTAAAAAACAGGCCGGACCGGGATATATCATAGGTTTTCCCCTGAATGAGTGTTTCTGAATCAGAATAATGAATATTGACTGGAAGATCAATTCGATAGCGTTTTTCTTGTTCCCACCAGCGCAATCTGGGATTAAAATAAGGAGCGCGAATGGGCTCTAATATGAAAAATCCAGTAATGAGAAATAAACCACCTAAAAAGGTCAATGTCAACACTATGGGAAAAAACGGATTCATCAGGGCAAAATAACAATTCCATATGACCATTGAAATAGAGTGAGCTAAAAAAACATACCAACTCCAGCGTTTCACCATAAAAATACAAATGCCGACCACAACCCATAAAATAGATAATATATAAGCATGAAGGGTACATTTTGTGATGACAGTTGCTACGTCACCAAAGGGTGTATTTGAAAAATAGGCGATTTGTGCATATATATGCAGGGGTAACATTATATAAATTAGTGAAATAATCTTAATGGAAATGGGTCTTTTTTTCATTGAAAACAATCCTTTCTAATCTAAGATATACTATTTATTCAAGAGTTTATTTGCAGCTTGCTGGGTCGCTTGTTTTAGCGCCTGGCCTCTGCGGAAAGCATCCGCATTACCTTTAAACGTCTCGTTTTGAAGTTCATTAATTTTTTCGGCTCTTTGCTCATCATCAAGATCAGGGTTTTGTAAAATCGTTTGTTCTTCAGTTTGGTATGACTCAAAGCGTTTTTTGCCTTCTTCTGTCTTTTTTTCTGCCGTTTCAAGGTTTTTGACCAGTTCCGGTGAAAGCAATTCGTTCCGAAATTCCTTAATTTTTGCTTCTTTTTCTTCCTCGTTCATATCTTCAAAGTCTTTTTTATATAATGACAATTTCTGTTTATATACATCAAAAGCACTGTTGACATCGCCGGAAATGGTACTTTGATATTTATCACCCCAGACCTCCATACCCAATGATTCAATCCATTTTTCCTTGTCAGCACCATACAGGGTATCATCATCCAGAATTTTTGCTTTTTTGAGT
>PEAL01000203.1 GCA_002753725.1 Deltaproteobacteria bacterium | reverse complement strand
TGCTTTTTCACTGACCGAAAGCAACGCCATCGGCTATACAGCCTATAAAGGAACCAAAGGCTATTATGTCATTAAACTGAAAGAGCGAAAACAGCCTGATGACACGGCTTTTAAAGATAGTATTATTTCAGTCAAAGATACATTACGTAAAAAACGAGAGAACCGAATGTTTGAAGGTTGGATCGAACGGCTGAAAATGGACAGCAAAATAGAGATAGAAGCTCGGTTTCAGGAATCCTCATGATATATGTTTCCATTACGAGATACCATCCAGTCCCAATGTTTTCCAATTGTTAACTATGCATTAATTGGGTTGAACATTTTTTGTTTTGGTCTTCAATTGTCTTATGGTCCCATGGAAGAAGGCTTTATTTATTTGTATGGCCTGTTGCCTGCAAGATATTCACTGCCTGAGTTGTCCATGCATTTTTCCTGGGACCAGCAAGTCTTTTCTATGATATCATTTATGTTTCTGCATGGTGGATTCTGGCATCTGTTGACCAATATGTGGACCCTCTATATTTTTGGTGATAACGTTGAAGACCATTTTGGATCCATCCGATATTTGATTTTTTATCTGTCATGCGGGTTGGCATCAGGTGTTGTTCATTTATTGACCAACTTTTATTCACCGACACCGACAATTGGCGCCAGCGGGGCCATTGCCGGTGTCATGGGTGCTTATTTTATATTATATCCCCGATCCAGAATATTGACCCTGATTCCCATTCTTATTATCCCCTATTTTATTGAAATCCCCGCGTTTATTTATTTAGGTTTCTGGTTTATGATGCAGGTCATCAGTGCAGCCGGTAGCAGTAACGAATTTGGTGGAATTGCGTGGTGGGCACATATTGGGGGCTTTATCTCAGGTATTATTCTGTTTCGCATGATGAGTGATATGCCCTATTCAGGGCTTGCAAGAGCATTTAAAGAACGAACCATTCGACGCCGAACCCCACATTTACAAATCATTCGACCCATTGGACCTGGAAAGGACGTTCATCTTTATGGACAGATTCAAATTACACCGTTTGAATCGATCCACGGCGTAAGAAAAATGGTGAATATTCCCTGGGGATTTCATGATCAACTGTTTCGAATATCCATCCCCCCCAGTACCCGAGAAGGATCTTTTTTAAAACTGGCTGGACAGGGAAAACGATTACCATCAGGCACGCGTGGTGATCTTTTTTTACAGGTCCACATTTATTAAATTGTGGTTCCTTACAATTATCAAAAAAGATGGTTTCAACGATGAAAAATAAACCCGGTCAATATACATGCAAGGACTATCAAAGTGAGATGATTTTAATTTCTTTAAACAGAAAATTAGCAGATCATCAATTGTCAGACAAAGAACGTCAAGACATCAAGAAAGAAATAAACAAAATGGAAAAAGAAATGGGAATGATTTGATTGGGGGAGGAATAACTGGCGTGCAGGTCGTTTCGCCTTTAAAGCAATTCATACGCCTCTTGAACAATCTTTTGTCCATAGGTTCGTTCTAAACGACGAACAATAAAATGCCCTCGTGCCATGCTTTGAAAATGATCCATAAACAGCGTGTTAATCAATGCCCCTCCGGCAGCGCCAATAATGGGCAAAGCAGTGGCGGCCATTTTTTCAGAGACAACAACACCAAATCGAGATGCGATGTTGGCAATCAATTTTAATAAAATGGGGGCAGTATCATCAATAATGCTGGTTTGAACGATATACCGTGATGCGTTTGCAATGGCATTGGACAATGATGCACGAATGACATAATAACCGGTTTCTGAGCAATCATCCGCTCGTTGCGTTCCCCCCAAAGCAAAGACTTCCAGGCACGCCAGACGTGATTCAACATCTTCAAGGTTTTCACCTTCTGATTGTGCAATGTCTGCAATGGAGCGAAGCATCAATGTCGTGGTGATGGGAAGTTCCAATGCCAGTGTTGATAAACCAAAGGCGCCACCAACACTCCCTGAAGCAGCAACACAAAACTTGTGAAAGATATTTGAATATTCTTGTGTCTGAAGGGCTTTAAATTGAAGGGTATGAATGGCAAGCTCTAAGCCAGATTTTAATGCACTTTCTGATAAAGAAGTAACTTTTTTTTCCCATCGCTCTGGCAAATATTCCATACCTTTTTCTATAGGGGCACCAAAAGTATTGACTATTTTTGCCGCAAGCCCTGGAGATTCTAAAAGATATTTTGCATTTTTTAGATCATTGATATCATCTTGAGAAAGTAACATATGTTTATCTCCAGCAAGAGATTTATGATTATTTCATTCTTTAATTTTTAAACCAAAAATGACATGAAACAGTGACAAACGTCTGACCATCATCTCATAAATCAGCCATACAATCATGAAAGACACCAGAATAATCGACCAAAACTTAATCGAGACATCGGTCTCAAAGGATACGATATAATACCCCACAGCAACAATGACCGTTTGATGTAGCATAAAAAAGGGAAGTACCGCACGATTGAAATAGGTCAGAAAACGATTTGAAAAAGAAAAACTTTCCCGGACATATGCCAATATAACCAGCATCCAAAACCAAATATTAAACCCACAAAGAAAATGGAAGAAAACGGTATACGAATAAGAGGATAGAAACGTTCTTGCTATAGAGTAATAACAGATAACGATGGTCAACAATGTTCCCAGGATCATTGCAATGCGACGATGGCGATTGATGGCGGTGCCAAAGCGAACATCAGACACCATGATATAACCATACACATAACATAGGGTATAAAAAGAAATATTACCCCAGTCATGAATGATATCTTTGATGCCCTGTGGAAAGTAAGGTCGCAATAAAGCCTCTGAAAGCGCAAGGGGGAGCCCCAATAGCAATATCCCCCCCGGACGATTGGCAAATGTGGACAATCGACAAATCCATCGGGAACTCTTTCTGGAATCAATGATCCGCGTGATCGGAAGTGTCATCAGGGAAATAACAAACAAGTACGCAAGAAACCAGAGGTGATGCCATGAGAAATTACCTTCCGGATAAATTCCCTGAAAAAAAGCAGGATAAAACAAAAAGAAACTCTTATCCCATTCACCTTGCTGCAAGCGTTCAAAATAAACCTGTGGTGGAATCAGGATGACTGTTCCCAGAACTAATGGAACGAGTAGCCGAAAAATACGTTCATGAATAAAGGACCGGATGGTGCGATAGGTCATGGAAAACCATGCTGATGAACCTGCGACAAAAAACAATATGGGCATGTTCCAGATACCCAGAAAAACGTTGATAAATGAAAGGTAGGCGTTCAATTCATTGTTCTTGATATGAAATGGCCACAACACAAATATCATGGTTGTATGAAAAAAAAACAACACAAAAATGCCAAAAACACGGATCCAATCCAGATCGTAACGACGGTCCTCAATGCACACAAAACGATCATAGCAATCATCGTTTATTTTATTTTTTGTTGCATAGGTTAAGAAAGGATCATCACTGGTGCCTAGCTTATCGAATATAATATTTGCCATAATTTTTTTTGGAACGGAGTCATTGAGGAAGAGGGGGCACGTCTTCATGTGGCCCTGTTCCCTGACCTATTTTACAGGGGTGTGTCCTTCTTTTCTCAATAATTCCTGATACCAACAAGAAAAGTCGTACATCCCTTTATAACGTTCATCATCGTTAATCAATCCCAGACAAAGATCAAAAGCACCTTGTCCATAACTGTTATTGTATTTTTGAGGGTCGCATCCTGAAAGAAATTCCCGAATAAGCCCTTGAGACGTTCGTCGGGTTTTATCTTTTCGGATGTCAATGGGATCCTGTGGTTCAATAAAAGGATCCCATTCATTATACCCTTTTTTCAGTATATGTTTTTGACGGCGTGGGGCCATGCTGTCAAAAATGAATTGTTTACGTTCTTTCTCAGCATCAGTCATTTGTCGCATGAGGATTATCCTTTGGTTTGTTTTTCTGTTTTTTCAGGATCAGGATCTTTTAAGCCTAAGTAAACATCATCATAGTCGTTAATCAGGGCCATTGACAGGGGTACCAAAATTTCAGCCAGTTTATCATACTTTGTTTTGAGGGTGGAAACCCATTGGGATGAAATGGCATACAATCGGTCATGTATTTGGTCCATTTTTATCGTTGGATAGGTTTGACCTTCTTGAAAGTTCGTTTTACCACAGGTATGACTGGCCCCGCCTATGGCTGTGGGAAGACCATAGATTCGACAGGTGATGGGACGATGGTCATACAGCAAGCATTGGTCCTTTTCATTTAAAAGAGGACATTGAATTTTTTCACGGGCGATGTCCTGCATAATATCTTTTTCATCGCGGCCTTCTTGCGATGCTTTAAATGCTTTTCGTTTAATGAAGTGTATCTTTCGATCCACTGCGCCAGCATTGTCTACGAGTCTTTTTCGCTGATTTTCATCAACAAGGGACAAAAATTTATCGTGAATATACATGGCTTCAATTAACGTCAGGTCAAACAGTGCATAACAGCAATCTGAACAACCCGCATGGCATGTAATACAATCGGGATAATTGTTTTTCATTTGGTTAAAGACCGTATCGACATGGGAAACCAGTTGTTCATATTGTTGGTAAAAGGGGATAAGATCCGCTCGCATAGATTACTCCTTTATATGTAGCAAGGTGTTACGGCCATTCTGATGATGACCCTTTCAATTTTTAAATCCGATAATGTATTTTGAAAATGTTCATTCGTCAATACAAATATTATTCATCGCTTTTCAGAAAAATAGTATTTACATCCGATAAAATTATGCGTCGGGCGAACGCGACCAGTGGACAGATATGTTTGAAACATTCAAACATCGTGCATTTCTGTCAACGTGTCTATAACATTTCTGGGGGATCGTTGACTTTAAATTTGTTTTTGTATATAGATGGAAGATTGACGAAAAAAACCCCTGCCGATATTGAAGAAGCCATATTTCTTATTTTATTATCAGCAGAGGTTTTAAAAGCAGGAAAAACCGATAAAAGCACTCCCTGAACTTTTTTATAAACAGATACTCGAGAACTTACAAAACTCGAAACTTATATAACAAACCACTAAACGTGGGTCAACGAAAACTATAAAGATATGCTTGAAACAAACAATGATCATATCATTCAAATGTATCATGTTTACAAACAATTTGGCGACAAGGATGTCATTCGTGATGTAACCATGAATATAAGAAGAAATGAATTTCTTTTTATCAGCGGACCCAGTGGCGCTGGCAAAAGCACCATGCTGAAATTATTATATGCTGGTGAGCGCCTGTCCAAAGGACAAATTATCGTCGATGGTTTAAATATTGTCCGAATGAAACGAAGAAATATCCATCGATTAAGACGACGGATTGGCATTATTTTTCAAGATTTCAAATTAATTCGTACTCGATCTGTTTATGATAACGTTGCATTGGTCCTTGAAATTCAAGGACTTCCCCGACGAATGGTCGAGCGAAAAGTGCAGGCCGCCTTGAATCGTGTTGGAATGAGCGGGTTTGCCAATGTGTTTCCTCCCAGCCTTTCTGGCGGCGAACAACAGCGCGTGGCTGTTGCCCGAGCAGTGGCGGCTGATCCCTCAATTATTTTTGCGGATGAACCCACTGGTAGCCTTGATCCAGATTCAGCCGCTGTCATTTTGAACCTTTTAGATGACTATCACTTGAGTGGTGGGACAGTTTTGTTTGCCACGCATGATATTTCTTTGATAGAACACACCCATCGACGCGTCGTATATTTAACAGATGGAAACATTTCTGAAAATGGTCGTCCACCATTTCTTTCAACTCAATACAAAACAGGATAAAGATGTATCATGAACTATTTAAACTGTTTTCTTAAAGGTGTTGCCAAGGATTTTATTGCCACGCCTATGCTTCATACTGTAACCATTCTTACCATTGCCTTGTCATTGCTGGTGACTTCAGCATTTGGTTTGTTTTTTTTCAATATTAATCAAGTGTTTTATACATGGAAACAAGGCATTCGTATCATGGCTTATGTGTCGCCATCGGTTGAAAAGGTTAATGTCGATATGTTAAAGAACCAGATACAAACGCTTTATGGTGTCAATAAAATTGAATATATATCCAAAGATGCTGCCCTGGATTTTATGAAAAATGATATGCATCAAGCCGATATCTTATCCCACTTAAAAGACAATCCCTTGCCAGCATCGTTTATGATTCATGTCAAACCAACGGCCAAAACCTGGGAAATGGTAGAAAGATTGGCCACCCAAATAAAAATGATGCCTGAAATTTCTGAGGTTGAATATGGCAAAGGATGGTTGGAACGGATCACCTCTTTTATGACTTTTTTTCGAATCACCTGTATTGCTATTGGAACTCTTTTGATTATTACGACCTTATTTGTTATATCCAATACCATCCGATTGGTCTTTTACGCGCGTCGTGACGAAATTGATGTTATGCGTTTGGTGGGCGCAACCCGATGGTTTATCAGAATTCCATTCTATTTAGAAGCCATTATCCATGGACTTGTTGGTGGTATGATTGGCCTTTCTATTTTGTATGGACTTTTTTACTATTTGACCATTTATAATTTTCCAGTATGGACAACGGATTTATTTCATCCAAACTTTTTTTCATTACATGTCATAGGAATGTTAATTCTTATGAGTATGGGAATAGGATGGGCAGGATGTTACCTATCTCTCAAACAATTTATAAAGCTGTAATCCCTTTTATATTTTTGGGATTACTTTTTTGTTTTCAACAGAATGCATGGAGTAATGTTTATGGTATTGTCCTGTCAAATCGTTTGAATATTCGTCCTGCTCCAGATTTGACACAAGAACCCATTGGTATACTTTACAAAGATGTGCATGTATCAATCCTTGAAAAACAAAAAGATTGGATCAAAATAAGACATCTCAACCAAATCGGGTATGTCAGCAGTAATTTTTTACAAATCATGGGAGTTGAACCGGTTCCAGGCATTATCACGGCAGATCGTCTGTATTTCAGACCTGTTCCCGGAACAACATTACCGCCCATCGGGTTTTTGTATGAAGGCACAACAGTCAACGTTATCCAGGTGGATGACCAATGGGTAAAAATCAGTCATAACAATCAAATGGGTTATGTGGCCCGTCAATATGTTCGTATTTTGTCGTCAAAAGAAATCACCACTGTTATTGCAGAAAAAAAGCAGGAACATATTGAAACAATACCTCAAAACGTTTCTCAACAACAAGGCCAAATTCAAGCCTTGAAAGATGAAAAAAAAGAAATTGCTCAACAGATTTCTGCACAAAAAGAAGAATACAAACGGGCCAGTGCGAAAGAAAAAGATATTATTCAAGAACTGGATCAGGTAGACCGATCATTGAATCAATCATCACGCCAATTATCTGCATTGTCTGCTGAAATCAAATCCATTGATCAAAAGATTATATCTGCACAAAAAAAAGGGCAGGATCTGCTCAAAAAAATAGCTAAAACAGAGGAATATGTCAGCCAGCGAATCGTTTCACTCTATCAATTGAAACGTATTGGCGCCTCTCAAATTTTTTATCATGCAGCCTCCTTTTCTGATGTATTGTCTTCTTATAAATATTTAGAATACATTCTCACCTATGATCATCAAGTCCGAGCGAAACTCATGGCAGACAAAAAAAGCCTGGAGCAAGTTTTTAATGACCTGAAAGACAAGCGCACTCAAAAAGAGGATATGCAAAAGCGCCTGTCCACCATTCATAATGAAAGAAAACGTCAAAAAAATGAACGATCCAACCTATTGAAAGATATTCAAAATACAAAAATTCTCACAGCGCGTGCAATGACCGCATTAAATCAATCAGCGACCCGTTTGGATCAGACAATCTCAGATATTCAAAAGGCCATTGAAAATAATAAACAGCAGGCAAGTATCACATTTAATAAAAAACAGCCCAAAATGCGATTACCTGTTAAAGGAAAAGTAATCAACCAGTTTGGTTCATATGCGCATTCTAAAATTGGATTTACAAATTCTCAACATGGTTTATACATTGTTGCCGATAAAGGAGAACCCATCAAAGCTGTTTGTCCCGGGCGTATATTGTATGCGGACTGGTTCAAAGGCTACGGCAATATGATCATCATTGATCATGGTGATAGTTACTATACCGTGTATGCCCATGCAGATGAAATATTCAAACACAAAGGCGATGTTGTCGAACAGGGTGAAGTGGTTGGAACCTTAGGCGATACCGGTTCAATGACAGGCCCTGGTCTGTATTTCGAGGTTCGACATCATGGAAAACCGATCAATCCCATAAAATGGCTTAAACAAAGCTGAAGGAACAAGCATGCGAAAAAAACGTACATTTTTTATGGTGTTCTTTATTCTATCTTTTGGATGTGCGATATGTCTTCATGACGTATTTGCTGAAAAACAAGAGACATATGAAGGGCTTAAACTTTTTACAGATATCATCTCTTTAATCGAAAGCAATTATGTCGATCCTGTTGACACAAAAAAAATGGTTCACAGCGCCATTCAGGGGATGATTCGATCTTTGGATCCCCACTCTTCCTTTATGCCACCTGAAGCTTTTGAAGAACTTCAAATTGATACTCAGGGAGAATTTGGAGGCATTGGCATTGTTATTACAATGAAAAAAGGTGTGCTGACAGTGGTTTCGCCTATCGAAGGTACACCAGCCTATCGTAAAGGCGTCAAAGCTGGGGACCGAATAACTAAAGTCAATGGCGAATCCACACAAGAGATGGAAATGTGGGAAGCTGTCAGAAAAATGCGTGGCAAAAAAGGAACGTCTGTCACAATCACCATTGAACGAGAGAACTCTCCCAAACCAATTGATATCAAAATTGTTCGGGATATTATCCCCATCGAAAGTGTACGATCCGCATCTTTAGGAGATGGCTATGGGTATGTGTGGGTGACCAATTTCAGGGAAAGAACCGTTGACGATATCATTAAATCCCTGGATGATCTTGATTCAGATGCTGAATCCTTCAAAGGATTAATACTGGATCTTCGAGACAATCCAGGCGGGCTTCTGGATCAGGCTGTCAAACTGGTGGATTTATTTATTGATCAAGGCAATATTGTTTCCATTAAAGGACGCTCTCCTGAAAACACCAAAGATTTCGATGCTCACCAGGAAAAAACAGAACCGAATTATCCCATTGTGGTGCTGATTAATTCCGGTAGTGCCAGCGCTTCGGAAATTGTTGCCGGTGCACTTCAAGATCATAAACGTGCCTTGATTTTAGGTTTAACATCTTTTGGAAAAGGGTCTGTTCAAACAGTGGAACCTTTGCGGGATGGCTACGGCCTGAAATATACCATTGCACGCTATTACACTCCCAACGGACGATCCATTCAAGCACAGGGGATTATCCCGGATATTGAAGTTTCATCACGCTTTATCAAGGTGAAAAAAGAAGACGCAGGTACCGCTCAAATCATCAAAGAAAAAGACTTGAAAAACCATCTTGAAGCTGCCCCTGAAAATCAGCAGGATGACAAAGACGACGATGAAGAGGATCCCCAGGATACTCCAGATTCATCATCAGACGCTGCCCCAGATA
>PEAL01000028.1 GCA_002753725.1 Deltaproteobacteria bacterium | reverse complement strand
ATTAAAAATTTTTGCTGCCATATTGTTTGCATCCGGACCTCTAGAAATGTTTTTCAGAGCTTTTGCCCTGGTTGCCATAACCAATACTTCCGTTGACAATTTGGTTCAATTGGAAAAAGAACTGGATGAGACGCCTAAACAAAGGGTTGATCCTGATGAAATTCCAAAAGATTTCCACACGATTTCTTTACAGGATGTTTCTTTTCAATACAAAGATAAACAAGGAGAGCTGACGTTCCAGATTGGCCCAATAGATCTGGACATTGGTAAAGGAGAAATTGTATTTATTGTTGGCGGAAATGGCAGTGGTAAATCAACGCTTTTAAAATTGATTACCGGATTATATTTCCCCTTGCGTCCCGGTAAGATACTTCTGGACAATGAAACAATTGATAAACAAACATATGCTGGATACAGGAACTTATTTTCCATTATTTTTACAGACTATTATTTATTTAAAAAATTGTATGGTCTTAAAGATGTTGATGAAAACAAAGTTAAAGAAATGCTTAAAACCATGCTTCTAAATAAAAAGACAAACTATAAACATAATCAATTTACAAACACCAATTTGTCTACCGGTCAGAGAAAAAGACTGGCCTGTATTGATGCACTGCTTGAAGATAAGCCGATTTATATTTTTGATGAATGGACAGCAGATCAAGATCCCCTTTTCAGAGAATTTCTTTATGACACAATTCTTCAGGATCTTAAAAAAGCGGGTAAAACGATCATTGTTGTCTCTCATGATGACCGCTATTTTAATCGCGCTGATACATTGATTACATTGGAAGATGGAAAAATACAAAAGGTTGCAAAGGTCGCATATGAAAATAAAACTGATTGAATTTTTTTCAAATGATTCAAGCGTCTCAAAAACAACGATCGTTTTTTTAACCGTGTTATCCGGACTATTTGCCGGCTTGCTTATTTTTGTGATTAACAATACCGCTGTGATTGTTTATAGAAATGTTAGCGGTGAATTCCCCTATGTATTTTTATTTATTATTGTTGCAAGCATCTTATATCTCACCAAAAAGGAAGCCTTTAAACGATCCATCATTATGACAGAAGAATTGATCAGGAAACTCAGGATACGTCTGATAAAAAAAATTCGACGCACTGATCTGCTGTTTTTAGAAAAAAACAACGATGCTGAAATATATATCCGACTGACACAAGACATTAATACATTGTCACAGTCTATTCCTGTATTGATCATCACAATGGATAGTTTTTTTACAATTATAGGCGTGCTGATATATTGTGCTATTCTTTCCATCGAATATTTCATCTGTCTGCTTATCTTCGTTTGTCTCTCTTTACTCATATTTTATAGCAAATACATAGAAACGAGAAATAAATTTGCACGTGCAGGTGAAACAGAAAATGATTTTTTTGAAACGATTGAAGGCTTATTATCAGGGTTTAAACAAATAAAAGTAAATTACAAAAGAGATGATCACTTATATGAAGATATGGGAACCCTTGCTAATAATTCTGACACCCTCAATGCAGAAGGGATCATTAATATTTTTCAGGTGTCAATATTAACGGATGCATTATATTTTGGAATGATAGGTTTTTTCATATTTGCCATTCCCCAGATTATTGATATCGATGCCATGATGATTCCTAAATTGATAACAGCACTTTTATTCATATATTCTCCATTATCAATTATTTATAAATTTGCACCTCATGTTGTCATGTCAAATATAGCGATTGAAAAAATAGAAATCCTTGAAAAAAAATTAGATGAAATAAAAATCAAAACAACACAACCTTCATATACACCCGTTGATTTTAGATCGATTGAACTGTCATCTGTTTCTTTTAATTATATCGATCAAGACAATCAGAGTTCTTTTTCAATTGGCCCCATTGATTTGACCATCAACAAAGGAGAAACAGTGTTCATCGCAGGAGGTAATGGCAGTGGAAAATCAACTCTTTTAAAAGTATTCACCGGTTTGTATCCAGCATGCTCAGGTAAGATTATCTTTGATGGAAAGGTCTTATCAGAAGATGCGCTTCCGAATTTCCGTGAATTATTTTCAATTATTTTTACTGACTACCATTTATTTAAAAAATTATATGGCATTGAAACCATTGATGAAAATCATCTAAACCAGTTACTCGACGTCATGGCATTGGATCATAAAACGGCTTTCATAGAACAGAAATTTTCAAACCTTGATCTTTCGACAGGCCAAAAAAAACGACTGGCATATATTGTGGCACTTCTGGAAGACAGACCTGTTTATGTGTTTGATGAATGGGCAGCCGATCAGGATCCTGAATTTAGAAAGTATTTTTATACAACCATATTAAAAGATTTAAAAAAGTTAGGCAAAACTGTGATAGCAGTAACCCATGATGATCGATATTTCGATTACGCAGATCGCTTAATAGAAATGGATGATGGGAACATTAAGACTGGAATCCCAAAGCTTTAGCTTTGGGACTCACAAAAAAACAACGCATTGAAAAGCTAAGGAATACTTGAAGCTTTACATCACCCAGTCAAATAAAGTCGATTTTTTTTTTTTTTGCATTTATTTAGATATCAATGTATAAGGCATAACCTTATGAAACACTTTAACATCATACCATGAAAGGAGACATTTCAATGACCAAACAATTATTTGCAATGATTATTTTCAGTTTTTTATTGATTACCCTGCATTCAGGCTGTAATTCCCAGGAGTCTTTTGCAGAACCCGTCGCTGCTGCACCCGCAGAAGAGCCAACCGGGCTGCCAGTTGAAAGTGATTCATTGACACCAACAACGAGCAGTTACCTCTACAACCTGGCGATTTCTAACTCAGATTTACATAATATTACAGAGGGAGATACTGTTGGCCTGTCAATCGACCTGGACAATCAGGATCTGTGGGGAACAGTGTATACAGGCCCCTATCCATTTGAAGCCGGTGATTCTGGTTATGATTATCCTGTTTATCGCTTAAATAGCTCTTTATCCGAAGGGAAGGCAATACTTCCTATTTCTAATTTTTATAAGCAGTTATATGATGCCAATAGTTGGAATTCGGGGGGCCGGTCAACCGCAACGCCAACCATTGCCTATCGTTTAGCCTTGTTTTCAGGAACAAGCACAAAAGGTATGTTTGGCAGTTTTGTTAGTTTTAAAAAGAATGATGATGGAACGTTTCAAAAGCTGCCGACAATAGTTGAAGGCCCTTTTGTCACAGTGGTAACCAGCGATAACCCCACAACAATGAATATTGTCTGGCGAACCGATGAACTCTGTTCTGGACGCGTGTTTTTTGGTGAGCATCGATTTGATGAAAATGCTGGCTATGTCAATCTTCATACCGTAACAATTGACAATCTTGCCCCGGAAACAGCGTATAAGTACTATGTTGACTCAACCTCAGTGGATGGCAAAACAGTTGTTTCAAATACCTATAATGTTCGCACGGCTCCGCCAAAAGGAAAATCGGATGTAACGTTTGTTTACACTTCTGATAGTTATAGGGAAGCGGGTTCTGGCGGTGGAGAAACAGATTATATGGGATGTAACATGGATGTCTTGCGAGATGTTACTGCAAACTCATATCGTGATGGTGCTGAATTTATGATCTTTGGCGGAGATTTAATTTATGGCATGACCACTGACAAAGATAATATGATTCTTCAATACAGAGCCTGGAAACAAATTGTGGCTGGTTTCTGGAATACACGGCCCATTTACCCGGGAATGGGGAATCATGAGTTTCTGATGAATCTTTTTGAGCCATTCATGGTATTGGACCGGTGGCCTTATGAGACAGATAGTAGTGAGGCTATTTTTGCTCAGGAATTCTACAACCCATTAAATGGTCCCGATGCATCTGATCCAAGAAGACCATCATATAAAGAAAATGTATACAGCTTTCAATATGGTTCTGTATTGATTATGTCTGTCAATACATGTTACTGGCAATCCTCTGATTTTTATAATTTAAAAAATAGTTCAACTTATGGGGGCGCACCCATTGGCTATATTATGGAAGATCAGATTGAATGGATTGAAGAAAAACTTGAGTCTGCTGAAAATGACAGTACGATTAAATATATATTTTTGTTTTCACATGCTCCTGTCCTTCCTTACATGAAACATGTTGAAGATGCCTTGTGGTGGGATGGTGACAATAATATTCGTGCAAAAACAAGAAAACTCAATCCTGATACACAGACGTATGAAGTTCAACCTGAGGCATTGGGTATCATTGAAGTCCGTGATCGTTTATTGACTGCTGTAACAACATCTACAAAGGTCGCTGCTCTTTTTACCAGCCACGAACATGGATACCATCGAACATTGATTAGCAAGTACACGCCAATCGGAGTCTATCCGGATGATGACACCAATGGTGATGGTATTTTAGATAAATATTCAGCCAATCCAAAATTTACCAACGCAACCTGGCATATCATGTGTGGTGGGGCGGGTTCAGGGTTTAATGCTGAAGCTGCCGACACAACTCCATGGAAACCTCAAAGAACAACGTCTCATACAGGTTATGTCATGATTGAAGCTTCTGAAAATAAAGTTGGTATGAAATTTGTTGGAGGACTTGCGCGAGAAGTGATGGATCAACTGGATGATTTAATGGCTGTAAAAAATCAATAATCAAACATAATTCATCCCTCAATACCGAGAAGGATACAATGCAATGAAAAAAATCAATATATGGATAACGCTTGTACTCATAAGCATTCCCATTTTTGGAATTGCCGAAGATACTGTCAATGTTACTCAGACTCAGACGATATCTGAACAAACAAAGGATGCCTTTCCCTTGTTAAAATGGATTTCCAATGGTGAATCTTTTGGGAAATGGTGGTTAAGACGTTCAAGAGATTATCAACCCCCTGATGAAATACTGTATCATTTGGAACTTAAATATACGTTTAACAACACAACGGGTAATGAAGAACTTACCAGACATAAAATGAATGGATCTTTGACACTGAGAAAAGATTTTTTTACGAATTATCTCAGTTATTCCTTAAAGAAAAAAGAACTGGATTATCGTGGCAGTATTATTAAAAATGAAAAAGAGATATTAGAAAATACAGTGTTTGCTGAAATATTGCCATTCATGGATATTTTGGCTACATACCAATGGGAGGCAGATGACAAGAAATATTATCTGAATCGATATACCTATCATGGAGGGCTATATTTTACACTGGTCAATTCAAAACAACTGATATTCAAAGTTGGCGGATTTTTTGGTCACGATAAAATTGAGTACATGAATGAACTCTCAGAGTTAATGGGAAAAAAACAGGAAGATGCCGATGAAGACTTTTTTTCTGTTTATCAGCGAAGCAATTGGTTTATCACAGACAGTATCAGTTTTTCAGAAAAGTTGAAATATCGTACCTTTACGGGAAGCAGCAGCTATCGGATTGAGTTTGTCGGAGATCTGAATTGTCAAGTCTCAAAAAATATTGCGCTGAATGTTTCATATGAAATCGAACGTGAATCAACTGAACAAAAAATGAACATTGAAAAAGAAGATCGGGATTTAACCGTGGGTATAAAGCTTAGCTTTTAAGCTTTATTTAACACAATTTTTTGATAATATTTTTTTTAATCATTAAAAAGAAAGGATTTTTTTCATGGAAGAAGAAATCAAAACAGAAGAAGCACAACCTGATTTGGTCAGCAAAGAGGCACAGGTGGTTTCTGCAGAACAAGTCAATAAACTGATTCGAAAGCATGTATACACTTCTATGGCGGTTGGACTGGTTCCCATTCCTGTAGTTGATTTTGCTGGCGTTACAGGTGTTCAAATTAACCTGGTGAGAAAACTGGCAAACCTGTATGACGTGCCCTTTTCCAAGGAAACGACAAAGAATATCATCATTTCATTAATTGGCGGTACAGTACCGGCGGTATCTTCCTTTCCCATTGCCAGTGCAATTAAAGCCATTCCCATTATTGGTTTCAGTTTAGGAGCAGTAACCATGCCTGTTATCTCTGGAGCTTCTACCTTTGCTGTTGGGAAAGTCTTTTATCGACATTTTGCTTCCGGTGGAACATTCCTCACGCTGGATGTTGAAAAAGCGAAACAGTATTATGAAGAAATGTTTCACAAAGGTAAAAATGTTTCTCAAACATTACAAGCACAACCTGCTTAATCCCTTTTTCAAGACTCCAAAATTTATAAGGATCGGTTACATTAAAAAAGCCGATCTTTATAAACTTTATCTTATTTTCCTGATATTATTTTTATCTATAATTTGGAGAAATATCTATGACCGATACAGATATTTTATGGTTAGGTCAGCAAGCATGTGGTCAACGACTACTTGTGGGGGCAAAATCTGCGAATCTCAGCAAAATATGTTCACGATACACCATTCCACCCGGTTTTTCAGTTCCATCATCGTTTTTTAAAAAGTTTGATACATACCCAATGGATAAAGACAAGATCGCCGCTGAATTATCAAATAGTGTTTCTGAAGCATATATTGCGTTAGGAAAAAAATGTGAATGTGTTGATCCATCGGTTGCTATTCGATCTTCTGCCATTGATGAAGATAATAAACAGGCGTCTTTTGCCGGTCAATTTAAAACATTTTTAAATATTTCTGGAATAGACACTGTTATCCCATTGATTATCGACTGTTACCAATCTGCATTTTCAGATCAGGTACTGGCTTATCGCAAAGATAAAGGTATAGATGTCAATTATGCCATGTCTGTTTTTATTCAACACTTCATCCATGCAGACATGTCAAGCGTTGTTTTCAGCAAAAATCCAATGAATGATGATACCAGTGAAATTATCATTAATGCCAACTGGGGACTGGGTGAAAGTATTGTTAGCGGAAACGTGACGCCAGATACCTATATTATAGACAAGAACAGCCTGACAATAAAACAAAAAATGATTGCTAAAAAATTAATGATGACCATTACCAATCCTGGAAATGGCATTCAAGATGTTGAGATTCCCAAAATTATGGCTGATACACCCGTGATGACAGATGAACAAATTATTGAAAATGCCAGGTTCGCTCAACAACTTGAAACGGATTTTAATATGTATGTGGATATTGAATGTGCATGGAAAAATGAAAAATTATATTTGCTTCAATGCAGACCGGTTACCACAAGCATATGCAAGAAAGGATAAAGGTGCAGATGTCAAAAGATTTAACCCATCTTCTCAAAAGATCATTATACACCATTGAAACTTTACAGGCTAAACTGAATCAGCAAAAACGATCCATCGAACCTATTGCTGTCATTGGTATGGGATGTCGCTTTCCAGGAGGATGTACCACGCCTGAAAAATTCTGGTCTTTTTTAAAAAATGGAACAGATGGTGTAACACACATTCCTGAAAATCGATGGAATCAAGGAGAATATTACGATCCTGATCCTGATGCTCCGGATAAAATGTATGTTAATGAGGCTGGATTTCTTACAGAAGATATCAGTGCTTTTGATGCCCGATTATTTAACATTTCTCCGCGTGAAGCATCTGAAATTGATCCCCAACAACGATTGCTTCTTGAAACCACATGGGAAGCCATTGAACAGTCGGGTATTGATCCAAAATCATTAAAAAAAAGTAAAACGGGCGTATTTGTTGGTATTATTGGATCGGAATATATCTCCCTTCCAAGAGCATCAATTAACGCTTACACATTGACTGGAAGTACTTCTCATATGGCATCTGGCCGAATTTCTCATATATTTGGCTTTCAGGGACCATCCATTTCCATTGACACGGCTTGCTCATCCTCTTTAACTGCTCTTCACCTGGCCTGTGAAGAACTGTGGAAAAGTAACTGTACAATTGCCATTGCCGGTGGAACCAACCTTATGCTGACCCCCTATCCCTTTATCAGCTTATGCAAAATAAAAGCATTGGCAAAAGATGGTCGCTGTAAATCCTTTGATGCCAGCGGGGATGGTTATGGCCGAGGTGAAGGGTGTGGCATGGTGGTTCTAAAAAAACTCTCTGATGCTCAACAAAATAACGATCCCATTCTTGCAATCCTATTGTCATCCGCAGTCAATCATGATGGCCCATCCAGTGGACTAACTGTTCCCAATCGTTTTGCACAATGTAGCATTTATAAGGATGCCCTGGCATTGGCAAATATCCATCCGCATGATATTTCCTATATTGAATCCCACGGAACCGGAACAAGCCTGGGGGATCCCATTGAAATGCAATCCATCACCGATGTTTATGGAAAAAACAGGGCCAAAGACAATCCCCTGCTCATAGGTTCAGTTAAAGCCAATATTGGTCACCTGGAAGCCTCTGCCGGAATATCAGCGCTGATTAAAACAGTCCTTTGCCTTCAGCACAAAGAAATTCCACCTCAATTGCATATTCATACGCTTAATCCACGAATAGATCTGGATAAAATCTCGGGTATTATTCCAACAACCCTGCACCATTGGGCATCGAATAAACCTCGTATTGCAGCAATCAGTTCTTTTGGGTTTAGCGGTACCAATGCTCATGTCATTGTTTCTGAAAATGAAGGGGCAAACCATTTAAAAAAAGAATTTCAACCAACTGTTTTCAAAAGGAAATCATATTGGGTTAAACCGCCGGATACCCTATTGGTGAATTCTCGAGATGAAGACGTACACTGTGTTTCAGATCCTTTTGACCCCATTCAGGTATTTGTTCCATTGGCAACAGACGATTACTTGTTATATTCCATTAGCTTCCAAAATTTATCAGATCTAAAAGATGTGCATGGATTGCTTCATGTGGGCTATTTTCATATCATGTTATTCAGAGCCATTGAAAAAATATTTCAAAAAAGAACATATACCATTCAGGAAATGAATTGGCATACAGCATTGGTCATTCCTGAAAATGCGGTAAAAAAAGTTGACCTTGTTTTGAAAAAAAACGATAGCAATCATATTTCTTTTCAGTTTTTAACCCGTGTTGACCTCAAAAAATCCTGGATTACCCATGTGGATGGTCATCTTTCGTTTAGTATCTCTTCGGCTCGTGAAACGGTTACACCGAAATTTATTCAATCAATCAAAGATCAAAGCCAGCACAACTACCTGGGAACAGATTTTTATGATTGCATGGAAAAGAATGATGCTCGTCTGGGACCCAGTGTTCAATGGATTGAACGATTGTGGATAAATCAACAGGATATTCTTGCACGTTTTAGATTGCCTATGAAACATGAAAAAAAGGATATGAACCGTTTGAATGTTCATCCCGGTATGTTTGATGCCTGCGCTCAACTATTTAATGTTTATGCCTTAATGGGGGGTATGAAAAACAATGATATGACCTATATGGTTGTCCGCTGGAAAGAGTTTCAATTCCACATTCCGGAAAATACTTACGAATTATGGTGTCATCTCAAAATAGATGCTGCTTTCCATCAAAAAGACATGCTGGCGGGGACATTTCAATTGTTTGATGACTCTGGAACGTTAATTGCCCACGCATATTGTGAAATGAAAGGACTCAGCAAAGCATTGAAACAAAAAATGGCCAAACTCAATGCCGCCTCAAAGAATCAATCCTCTGGGAACGTTAATCATGCATTGTTCAAAGAACTCAAAGGAAAAGACTCATCTCGTCAAAAACAGATACTCATTACCTATCTCTGTGACATACTTGCCCCATTGCTTGAAATGGATCGCGCAGAAATTGATCCTGAAACGCCCATTCGGTCACTGGGAATGGATTCACTGATGGGATTGACATTCAAAGAGGCGATTGAGTCTGATTTGCATGTCAACTTTCCCATTGAACTCCTTATCGAAGGTCCGGGCCTGGGAACAATTGCTAAAACGCTTCTGGAATTGTTAGCCGATGTTGATGAAAATAAAACATTCACATATCAAGAGGTTGTCCCTCAAAAACAGTATCTTTTGGATCATAAGTTATGGCTGCCCAATTATCATGCTCAGTCATCAGCGAAAATTCGATTATTTTGTTTTGCACACGGCATGGCCGGAGCTTCTCTTTTTAATGAATGGATCAAAAACATGCCCCCGGAAATAGAGGTTTGCCCGGTTCAATTGCCTGGAAAAGAAAATCGATTAAAAGAAGATGCCATTGACACCATTCCTGAACTTATCAATATAATGGAGCAAATGTTGCCTCCATTACTGGACAGGCCATATGCCTTTTTAGGTAACAGCTATGGCTGTCTGATTGCTTTCCGCCTGGCTTATCGATTGAATCAAATAATGCCTCAAAATAAACCCTTATATCTTTTTGCCAGTGCATATACATCTCCTTTGATTTATCCCAATTCAGCGCTTCAAATGTTCAAAAAAACGATGCGCGTTGATCGAATTCCTCCCTATGACCAACTCTCTTCTGAGCAAATTGAAGCCCACATTGAAACCTTTATGTCTGAAGAAATGCAATTAAGAGATGAATTCATGAATCAGTTTCAAATCAATCAAAATGAATATAGGAAATGGATGAAAGCAACGTTTCGCTCATCTTTAGCGGATTTAAACATGGTTGATACCTATATCCATGATATAAACGAAGAACCTTTTGATATTCCTGTTATTGTTTTTCATGGAAACAATGATCCATACAATACAATAAAAGACATGGAATCCTGGAAAGCATTAACCACAGGAAAATTCAGCATAAAAATTTTTGATGCCGGACATTTATTTATCAAGGACAAAATTCATCAAATGATTGACATCATATGCAATAATTTAAATATTTATACCAAAAAAAAGGAAAAAAATATGAATGAAATGCAACAAGAACAACATCATTTTCCAGTAAATTGGGATCAGCCTGGTGATGATCAATTATTCTGGTATCGTCCAACAGTTCATCACTTTTCACAAATAAAACCCATTGAATTTGATATGAACGTTCGAATTATTCGAGAAGCTTCCGCAGAAAACTATACTCATTATTTTAACAGCCCAATGAAAGGATTATGTAGATATCTCAATACCTTTTGTTATGTTTCCATGACCCTCAGACCCGAGGTTCCCATTGATAAAATTCCAGAATACAATAAACAATTTTCTGAACAAATTCATGATGCCATGGAAACATGTGCAGATGAGTGGGACAATAAATGGCTTCCTGAGATCAAAACGCATTTGAAATATTTTGAATCATTTGATCTCGTTCATGCAGACAATATATCGTTGTTCAATCATCTGGTTGAAACCAGCAAACGATTTAAACGCATGTGGGAAATTCACCATGTTTGGGGAACCCCTGTATTAATTGCCATTGGCTTTTTTGAAGAAATGTATCTGGATCTATTCAAAGACGCGAGGCAACTTGAACCTTATGAATTATTAACTGGTTTTGACAATAAAATTGTTGAAAGTGGTCGATTGCTCTGGGAGTTAAGTGCTGACATTAAGAACATGCCAGACATCTTGTCTCTTTTCAAAGAAAATGATGCTAAAACCATTACTGAACAATTAAAACACTTGCCTGAAGACCATGAATTTATAAAAAAATTAAATGAGTATTTAATTGAATATGGCCGTATGGCAGACATTGTCATGTTGGAAGAACCCTTCTGGATTGAAAATCCAGAACCTGTCATCAGAATACTTCAAAATAATCTGTTACAAGCGGAGACACAATTATTGAACCGCCAGGAAATGATTCAAAAAAGGAATAAAAAGTTAAGTGATGTTCGAAAAAAATTAGAAAGCTATCCCAAACCCATCATTGAAAAATTTGAATCATTACTTGAAAAAGCACAGGTATGCAATAAACTGTGGGAAGGTCACACATGGTGGTTAGATTATCCGGCAACGTATCATTTGCGTCAGACAATCCTTGAATGTGGCCGCAGACTGGTTCAGTCAAAAACACTGTCAGAACAAAATGATGTTTTTTATCTCTATGAAAAGGAACTGCTTCATGCAATGAAAATCCTTCCAGAATCAGTAGATATCAGCAAAGAAATCAGTGAGCGAAAAACACTGGAAACCCAATTCTCTCAGATGACACCTCCTCCTTTTATAGGGACGCCCCCTACCGCACCTCCCCCTGATGAACCTATTTTCAGAATTTTAATGAAATTTGAACCTTTACCACAATTTTCGGAAAAACCGGATGAAATTAAGGGATACGCTGGATCTTCTGGCATTGTCAGAGGCACCGCACGTATTGCAAAAACATTGAAAGATGCAGAAAGGATCAAACCAGGAGAAATTCTAGTTGCAATATCAACGGTTTGTTCATGGACGCCTGTTTTTTCAAGTGTTCGTGCAGTTGTGACCGATAATGGTGGTATTTTATGTCATGGTGCCATTGTCGCAAGGGAATATGGCATACCAGCCGTTGTGGGAACTGGCATGGCGACGCAGATTATCCAGGATGGCCAAGAAATTGAGGTCAATGGAGATACCGGTATTGTGACACTAATTAATTAACCGATCGTTCCAATAAACACCAGGATATATTCGATTCAGCCTTGTCATCGATGTTTCATATTAATTCCGGTGCTAAAAACTATTCTAAAGATGACTATTTAACCTGGTTAAAATCAGCAGGATTTGTTGACTGCCTGTCGCATGATGTCATGCCAGGTGTCATACTGGTGACTGGAAGAAAAGAATAATGTTTTTTTTAATTGAAAGGTTTTTTTTTATGCAAGGCTCAATTATTGGAAGTTTTAGAAAATATTATCAAGAGGTATTAGCTTTTATTCAAAAAATGGAAAAAGCAGGTATAACCATTTTGTCACCCCAAAAATCAAGCATCGTTGACCCGGAGGTTGATTTCGTAATTTTCGAAAGTGACAATCCCGATCATTGCTATGAAGAAATTCAACTCATTGCTTTACATCGGATTCTTCGCTCGGATTTTGTGTATGTCTGTAATCCAAACGGCTATATTGGACGAACGACCTGTTATGAAATCGGCCGTGTTGTGGAGCGGAATATTCCTTTGTATTTTAGTGAAGCTCCTGTTGATCTACCTATCTACCTCCCGAACAATGCGGTGATATCCAATAAAGATTTTATTGATTATTATGCCAGATATAAAAAATTACCTGTGCATAATGGCTCGATGAGTACTGCTTTTGCCGAACAATTGAATAAAGATTTATTTTTAGGACAATATTATGATTAAGCATCGCTCATCCGTGTTGATACGATTGCTGCGACAAAAGAATCGGCCTTTTTCTGAATAAATATAGGAACAAGCATTATGTTTATAGAAGTTTGTTTATTATCGTTTGGAACGGTTGCCGGTGTTGATTTGTATCAAAAAATCAAAAAGAAAATAAAAGCAAAATATGATCAAATATCATTGCCCCAAAATCCCCCTGATCCCCAAAAAGATCCTGAAACGAACGTTGTAAAAGAAATAAAAACGGATGCTCAATATAATCAAGAACTTGCATTTTCATCGGGTTTGATGGGATTTAATATATCGGGTTATCTGTTGCGTACACCTGTTCTTAATTTGATAACTATTCCTGGTCTGGTTTATCTGATCATGCCGCTTCTTAAAGATGCGTATAGTGAATGTATTGAGAATAAAAAAGTCGGGCAAAATACCCTGTATGCGACCATTCAATTATCTCTCCTTTTTATGCGATATATAACGTTCCTGTCATTTTTTTCAACCTTGTTATCGCTAAGTAACAAGTTGATTGCTAAAACAAAAGATTCATCAAAATCAAAGCTGGTAACAATTCTTGGTACACCTCCCAAACACGTATGGATTCAAAAGGACACGATTGAGATTCGAATTCCTGTTGATCAACTCAACGTTGGCGAACAAATTATTGTCCAGACCGGTGAAGTCATTCCAATCGATGGTATTGTGATAAAAGGGCTTGGAAGAGTCGATCAACACATGCTCACGGGTGAATCAATGCCAATTGATGTGAATGAAGGTAAGAAGGTTTTTGCATCAACAATCGTTTTGTCTGGGAAAATTTGGATTCAGGTGGAAAAAACCGGTCAGGATACATGTGTCGCTCATATTGAAAAAATACTGAATCAAACAGCGGACTATAAATCAACCTTAGAAACGTATGGAGAGTTCATTGCAAATGAGAGCGCTTTACCCACCTTACTTTTAAGCGCAATAACCCTTCCTGTCTTAGGCCCTGTGAGTGCAACAGCCATTTTATCATCCAGTTTTGGATATACCATGCGAATTGCTGCGCCATTAAGTATTTTAAATTTTTTACAGATTGCATCAGATAAAGGTATTTTAATCAAAGATGGCAGAGCATTGGAAGAATTGATCACTGTTGATACAGTCTTTTTTGATAAAACCGGTACCCTGACCATTCAGGAATTAACTGTTTGGGATATTCATACATGCAATGGATATACTGATGACCATGTATTAATAGTGGCAGCAAGCGCTGAATACAAACAATCCCACCCTATTGCCCTGGCATTGACTGAAGCGGCAGAAAGAAAAGGACTGCAACGTTTATCTTTTGATGAAAGCACTTATTCACTGGGGCATGGACTGAAAGTTAAGATTCAAAATCAGGACATCCTGGTTGGTAGTGACCAATTACTCATATCAGAACAAATTTCCATCCCGCAAGAAATGCAGGAGGTTCAAAACCGTTGTTATCATGATGGTCATTCAATGGTTTATGTCTCCATTGAGGGAAAAGTTGCCGGAGGGATTGAAATTCATGCCAGTATTCGACCCGAAACCCAAAAAGTCATTCAAGAATTAAAAAATCGCGGCTTGGATATTTATATTGTTTCTGGTGATCATGAACATCCGACCCGATATATGGCGAATCAATTAGGTCTTTCAGATCAATCTTATTTTTTTGGCGTTCTTCCTCAGGATAAAGCGGAATTAATTCATTCTTTTCAGGAAAAGGGAAAAAAAGTCTGTTTTATTGGTGATGGCATAAATGATGGGATTGCTTTAAAACGAGCCAATGTTTCTTGCTCATTAAGCGGCGCAACATCAATTGCAACAGACACCGCTCAAATTATTTTTATGAATAAAGACCTCACTCAACTGGTTGAATTATTTGATCTTTCCAAAAAATTTCAAAAAAATATGGACACCAATTTATTAACAACTCTCTACCCGGGCGTACTGACGATTGGTGGTGTTTTTCTTTTTCATTTTGGTGTCATCACAACAGAGCTGATATTTTATTTGAGTTTAATGAGTGGAGTGATCAATGCTCAATTACCGCTGTTGAAAAAGGATAAAGAAAAAAACAGTTGAATAATGCAATGCGCCATTTTAATATACATTTTCAAGAGCATATGATAAAAAGTTTTCATCAATCGTATTCAAATTATAGACCGGCCTCAATCAAAATAAATAATGCAACACACAAGGAGCTCAACAATGAACACTATCCATGAAAAGATTGAACCGATTCATCCAGGTCAAATTCTTGCTGACGATTTTTTAAAACCAAACGCGATTACGCAAATCATGCTCGCTCAAGAGACGGGTATTTCCACAACTAAAATTAGCCAGATAATTCATGGCAAACGGATTATTTCTGCGGAAACTGCTATTCGCCTGGCTCAGTTCTTTAAAAATAGACCAGAATTTTGGATGGATTTGCAAACAACCTATGACCTTGAATTTGCTCGCCTAAAACTGAACGATATTATGCCAGAAGATAAAATGACACAAGTCATTGTTCATCACCCCCATGACAAAATCTGTAAAGCGACTTTTTTAGACAGACGTGAAGCGGAAAGTTTTTTTAAAGCCTATCTTCCGGAAACAATAACATCGATACTTGATTGGGAAACTTTACATTTAAAAGGTTCCAGTTTTGTTGATGAGGCATTGCGAAGCAGTGAGTCTGATTTGCTCTATTCGATTAAACGTTTAAATTCTGATGATGAGCTTTTATTGTATATGTTATTTGAAAATCAAGCAAAGCCTGAAAAATGGATGCGATTCCGGTTGTACAAATACAAGGGCCGTATTTGGGATGACTCTTTTAAAAAACATGGTGATCAAAAAAAGTTAAAGCCCATACTGTCGATCGTTCATTATTTTGGAAAATCTGAATGGAATTACTCGGCTTCATTTGAGGATTTGGTTGACAATTCGATTTTGGATCAACAATATATCCCCAAATTTGACCATATTTTATTGGATCATTCAAATATCAAAAAAGATGCAATTAAAGGCTCTACAAAAGCACGGATTGTTCAATTATTGTTATTATCAAAATTTCAAGGTAAAATGCATGAATTAATTGATACATTGATTGACCTCTTATCAACATTAGAAATGAACAATCCAGGTATTAATTATTATAATCTGTTTATATATTATATTGCTGCCACTCATGAAAAAGAGTTGGCCATTATGATTTACAAAAAAGTTCAACATCAACGTGAGATAAAACAAAAAATTATTTCAGGAGGTGATACCATGCTTACAGCAATTGAATCTTGGAAAATGGAAGGGAAAATGGAAGGGGAACTGAAAGGGGAACTGAAAGGGGAACTGAAAGGGGAAATTTCAGTGGTTGAAAAGTTATTAACAAATGGAATTGATTGGATCTTTATACAAAAGGCATTGGGGATTGATCCCCAAAAATTCCAGGAATTAAAGCACAAATATCAACAATTAATTTCTGAACCTGTTTCCATGTCTATTCCTCTCTAATATTATCAGTAATTTTCTTAGAGGCCTCATTTTGGTCTTAAAATAGAGGCTCTAAGGGCTTAAAATAATGGTTTGCTTTTTGATTTTGCCCTATAGTCAGTGTGTTAAAATTTTATTTTTGGCCCGCCCTATTCGTATTCAAATTATAGACCGGCCTCAATCAAAATAAATAATGCAACACACAAGGAGCTCAACAATGAACACTATCCATGAAAAGATTGAACCGATTCATCCAGGTCAAATTCTTGCTGACGATTTTTTAAAACCAAACGCGATTACGCAAATCATGCTCGCTCAAGAGACGGGTATTTCCACAACTAAAATTAGCCAGATAATTCATGGCAAACGGATTATTTCTGCGGAAACTGCTATTCGCCTGGCTCAGTTCTTTAAAAATAGACCAGAATTTTGGATGGATTTGCAAACAACCTATGACCTTGAATTTGCTCGCCTAAAACTGAACGATATTATGCCAGAAGATAAAATGACACAAGTCATTGTTCATCACCCCCATGACAAAATCTGTAAAGCGACTTTTTTAGACAGACGTGAAGCGGAAAGTTTTTTTAAAGCCTATCTTCCGGAAACAATAACATCGATACTTGATTGGGAAACTTTACATTTAAAAGGTTCCAGTTTTGTTGATGAGGCATTGCGAAGCAGTGAGTCTGATTTGCTCTATTCGATTAAACGTTTAAATTCTGATGATGAGCTTTTATTGTATATGTTATTTGAAAATCAAGCAAAGCCTGAAAAATGGATGCGATTCCGGTTGTACAAATACAAGGGCCGTATTTGGGATGACTCTTTTAAAAAACATGGTGATCAAAAAAAGTTAAAGCCCATACTGTCGATCGTTCATTATTTTGGAAAATCTGAATGGAATTACTCGGCTTCATTTGAGGATTTGGTTGACAATTCGATTTTGGATCAACAATATATCCCCAAATTTGACCATATTTTATTGGATCATTCAAATATCAAAAAAGATGCAATTAAAGGCTCTACAAAAGCACGGATTGTTCAATTATTGTTATTATCAAAATTTCAAGGTAAAATGCATGAATTAATTGATACATTGATTGACCTCTTATCAACATTAGAAATGAACAATCCAGGTATTAATTATTATAATCTGTTTATATATTATATTGCTGCCACTCATGAAAAAGAGTTGGCCATTATGATTTACAAAAAAGTTCAACATCAACGTGAGATAAAACAAAAAATTATTTCAGGAGGTGATACCATGCTTACAGCAATTGAATCTTGGAAAATGGAAGGGAAAATGGAAGGGGAACTGAAAGGGGAACTGAAAGGGGAACTGAAAGGGGAAATTTCAGTGGTTGAAAAGTTATTAACAAATGGAATTGATTGGATCTTTATACAAAAGGCATTGGGGATTGATCCCCAAAAATTCCAGGAATTAAAGCACAAATATCAACAATTAATTTCTGAACCTGTTTCCATGTCTATTCCCCTCTAATATTATCAGTAATTTTCTTAGAGGCCTCATTTTGGTCTTAAAATCCTGGTTCAAAAAAATAGCGCATCGGTCTATAAGTTTTAGTATTTTTCCTGTAAGATCGACCCTTATGCTCGCGCTCGAACAAATACCTCGGTGCCACTGGAGTTCTGACTCTTTAGATTCGGAAGTCAGATTGCTTTTTTTGACTTCCGAATCTAAAGATTCAGAACTCCAGAAAGAATACCAAAACTTATAGACCTATGCGAAAAATAGGATTAACTTTTTATGAAATCGGGAACTTATTTCTCGAGCATTCCTTATCAATTTTTGAGGAACATATGTTACCACAATCAAAAACTCTCAACACAATAATACTTGATGCTGCTGCTCAAGGAAAGTTTTTAACTCACACTCTATTCTCAATAAAAAATGATTCAGATTTAAACGATTCCAATAACTTTGAAAAAAAGCCATACAGCATTCGTCTGGCAACACAGGACGATATTTCAAGCCTGATGACCATTGAACATGAATGCTGGTCGGAAGCATTGCAGGTTTCTGAATCGAATATTGTGGATAGAATTCAAACCTATCCTGAAGGGCAGTGTGTGATTGTTGATAATAATCAATTGGTTGGCGTTATTTATTCCATTCGAATCGTAAATAAAAAAGTGATCTATGGCCATCATGTCCAAAATATCATTAACTGTCATGATTCCAAAGGCCCCATCATAGTATTGGTATCAATCAATGTTTTGCCTGAATTCCGAAAAAAAGGGATGGGTGATCGACTTCTGGACTTTATGTTATCCTACAGCAGGTTGAAAAATGGCGTTAAACAGATTGTTGCGGTTTCACGATGTCAACAGTATCTGCTTCAGAAAAATATTCCTCTTTTGGATTATATCCATCAAACAGATGACCACCAACTGTCGGTTGATCCTATTTTAAGATTTCACCAGTTACATGGCGCAACCATTACCCGGTTAATCCCCGGATATCGACCGGATGATCATGAAAACAATGGATGTGGTGTTCTGATTGAATATGCAATGACTGATCATAACAAACCATTCAATCATCAAACCTCTGTCGCGAATCACTGCCAGCTCATTGAAGACACCACTGCAACCTTGAAAGAATGCATTTGCCATGTGATGAAAAATAAACATCTGGTGTTATCTCCAGATACTCCTTTTCATGAACTGGGAATGGAATCCCTTGAAATAACAGAACTATGCAATCTATTGAATCAAACATTCGATCTCCAATTGACTGTTGATGTCTTTTTTGATCATTTTACGATGACTCGTGTATCTGATGCGTTAAAAAAAGCCATCCAGATACAACATTCTGAAACAATAACAAATAAGGCTGGCAACGCTAATATGAATATGAACCAAAGTAAAACAGTTCATTCAACATTGGTCCATCAAACAACTGACACCGATATTGCGATTATCGGCATGGCCTGTAAATTTCCAGGCGCGCCAACAATAACTAAGTATTGGGACATGCTTAAAAATGGTGTTGATGCTGTAACATCGATACCTGATAACCGCATGGATAAATTCTGGATCAATGATATGGATTTCCCTCAATGGGGTGGTTTTTTAGACGATGTGGATTGTTTTGATGCTAAGTTTTTCAATATTTCCCCGCATGAAGCGAAGCAGATGGACCCGCAACAGCGAATGTTGCTTGAAGTTACCTGGGAAGCCATTGAGAATTCAGGACTTAATGCAACTATTTTGAAAGGCAGTAAGACAGGTGTTTTTGCGGGTATTTTTACTGATGATTATAAACATTTACAAGATATTACGTTACCATCCCCTGACATTTATTTTGTTACAGGTACTTCTTTTTCTACACTTGCTGGTAGACTATCGTATTTTTATGATTTCCAAGGCCCCTCTGTTGCACTGGATACAGCGTGCTCATCATCACTGACAGCCGTTCATCTGGCCTGCCAAAGTCTTAAAAATCATGACTGTAATATGGCACTGGCCTGTGGAATTAATTTGATTCTATCTCCAAAATTAACAATGGTGTTTCAAAAAGCAGGAATGCTATCAGAAGATGGCCGGTGCAAAACATTTGATGAAAAAGCAAACGGCTATGTCAGAAGTGAAGGCTGTGGCGTTATTGTTTTAAAACCACTCAATCAGGCGATTGCGGATCATAACAATATCCTTGCGGTGATTTCTGGTTCAGCGGTCAATCACGATGGTGCCAGTAATGGCCTCACAGCACCCAATGCCTTATCTCAGGAAAACTTAATTAAAAATGCTTTAGCTGATGCCAGGATTGAACCGACAGATATTTCCTATGTTGAAGCTCATGGTACAGGAACTATTTTAGGGGATCCCATAGAAATAAAAGCCATAAAGAACGTATATGGGAAAGGACGTTCCAATCAATCACCGCTGATCATTGGATCAGTCAAAACCAATATCGGGCATTGCGAAGCCGCTGCGGGTATGGCTGGCTTGATTAAGACTGTTCTTTCTTTACAGCATGCCTGGATTCCAGCCCATCTTCATTATCAGACACTAAACCATCATATCTCGTTGAATGCCATTCCAGCAGTCATTCCTATAAAAGGGATGGCCTGGTCAGGTGAACAAAAACGCATGGCAGGGGTGAGTTCTTTTGGATTCAGCGGAACAAACGCTCATGTAATTTTAAGCGAATATTCAGAATATTACAAAGCCGGTGTACTGAATATGGATATCGTTATTCTTCTGTCCGCTAAAACCAAACCTCAGTTAACCATGCAAGCAAAACAGCTCATGGACTACCTCCTTTCCATTCAACAAAACAATTTGAAAATACCGTTATCAGCCATTGCATATACGCTTCAAACCGGAAGAGTCCCCATGTCTGAACGGCTGGCTATTCAGGTGACATCCATTGATGAATTGATTGGAAAACTTGACCAATTTTGTCATGACCATACTGAAATAGATCAATGTTACTATGGTTATGTTAATTCTTTACATGAAAAGAAGGGCTTGTCTCAGAAAATACTCCATGAAAAAAGCATGAATCAGCTTGCTCAATTATGGGTTTCCGGAGCAAATATTGACTGGAATCTATTGTATCAACATACTCAAAAACCCTGTCCTGTAATGCTTCCAACCTATCCTTTTGACAAAAAACGTTACTGGATATTTTCTGATAAACAGAAAACACTTAACCCTCTTGCCAGTCAAATAGAACAGACAGACAGTCATAATGGTATCCAGTACTATGCTGAAGCGTGGAAACCATTGGGCATCTCCCCACTAACATCTATTTCAAACCCATCTGTATTAATATTTAGCACGAATGATTCAGTGATCAATAATTTTCAGGATCAGTCATGGGAAAATGTGATTGCTGTTTATCCGGGAGATACTTTTGTCAGGCCATTTCCTCATTGCTTTCAGATTCGCCCACAGAGTTACGAAGATTACGACCAACTGTTTTCATCATTAGATCATGTCCCATCCATTATCATTCATTTATGGTCTCAGGAATCGTTCATGCCAACGGACCAATGGATTGAAACCCATTTGACTCTTAGTTTATATTCACTCTTTTATATCATTAAAGCGATGTCCAGGCATAAACCCAAAGATTATTTTCAAATACTCTATGGCTATCGTCTGGATACAGAGCATCCAAATCCTGTTTATGAAAGCATTCGTTCTTTTGCTTGTGCTGTTCGTGAAGAAAATGCCAACCTTGCATTTAAAACCATTGGATTGGATGACTTTTCAACCATATTTTCTGTTATTGAAAACGAAATTCATGCAATGGATTATGTTGATATTCAATATATACATAAACAACGACAGGTCAGATATTTACATGAAATAGCTTGCCCGACACCTTCCTCCAGGCAGTCTATTAAAAAAAATGGCGTTTATCTGATTACCGGTGGTGCGGGCAAAATTGGGCTGATTATGGCGAAATATTTGGCAAATCAGGAAACAGTTAAACTGATTTTATGTGGCCGTCGCTCTGAACTTGACAATAAACAGATTCAAACAATTAAACACATTGAGAACTCAGGCTCAGAAGTTAAGTATTTTCAAATGGATATTTCCAGACAAAAAAACGTTATCTCTCTGATAAAAAAAATATCAGGCACATATGGAACCCTTGATGGAATCATTCATTGTTCTGGGGTCATTCAACATGCTTACCTTACAAAAAAAGATCAAAACGATATAGCAACAGTTCTTATGTCAAAGGTATTTGGGACTATTTATCTCGATGAAGCTACGAAAAATATTTCTTTGGATTTTTTTGTGTTGTTTTCATCAGTATCCAGTATCATGGCCAATATGGGACTTTCTGACTATGCTTATGCCAATTGTTTTTTGGATAATTTTACACGCAGACGACAACAATTAACCGTTGCGAAAAAACGTTTTGGAAAAACCATTTCAATTAACTGGCCCATGTGGTCAGATGGTGGAATGCATCATTCCGGAAATTCTCTTGAAGTCCAGGAATTTTTAAAAAATACGACAGGCATGGTTGAAATCAATACACACCATGCCATTGATATATTGAATCGAATGTTATCTGCTTCTTTAAATCAACTCATTGTGATTCCAGGAAATTTTCAAAAAATAAAATCTTCTGTTGAAAAAATCTGTCAGGACAGACAAAAGCAATTGTGTGGGCGGACAGATCATCTGAATCGTTCAGACATTTTAATAAAAATAAATTCTGTTTTAGCGTTGATGATCTCAAAAATATTAGAATTTGATTCCAGTGACATCGATATCAATGAAGATTTTAAAATTTTTGGATTTGATTCTATCTCTTTTACCCTGTTGGCCAATGCAATCAATGAATATTATCAAATAGATATAACACCAGCACGTTTTTTTGGTGTTCAAACAATTGTTGAATTATCAGCCACATTATTAGAGGAATATCCAAATGTTTTTATACCATTATATTCATCCAAAACCAATACACCTCAACCACCTCAATACAAGAATCAATCAAAAGAACATTTGCAGGATCATACACCAATAACTCATCAAAAGAATTCAGATACAATGACTCCCATTGCCATCATTGGCATGAGCGGGATGTTTCCACAATCTGAAGATATTCAAGCATTATGGCAACATCTTGTTTCAGGGCATGATCTAATTTCAGAAATCCCGCCTGAACGATGGCAAGCCTACGATCATTCTGTCAAAGATATCAAATGGGGTGGATTTATTCCAGATGTGGATAAATTTGATGCGCACTTTTTTGCTATTTCTCCAAAAGAAGCGGAATTAATGGACCCGCAACAACGATTATGCCTTCAAACGGTCTGGAAAACAATTGAAGACGCTGGTTACAAAGCATCTGATTTATCTGGAAGTCAAACAGGTATTTTTATTGGAATGCAAGGGGTTGATTATGCAGAAGTACTCAAAGATACATCAATGGATATTGATGCATTGATGTCTGTTGGAACAGCGCAATCAATCATTGCCAATCGAATTTCATATTTACTAAATTTACATGGCCCCAGTGAATCGATTGACACAGCTTGTTCAAGTTCACTGGTTGCCATACATCGCGCAATACTGGCTATCAGACATGATCACTGTCAGATGGCTATTGCTGGCGGTATCAACTTACTGCTTTCATCACGCCTGACCACAGCATTGAGTCAAACGGGGGTATTGAGCAAAGATGGCCGATGCAAAACATTTGATAAAGATGCCAATGGTTATGTCCGAAGCGAGGGCGTTGGTGCGGTATTGTTAAAACCACTGGATAAAGCTGAAGCGGATCATGATCATATTTATGCTGTGATCAAAGGCTCGGCTGAAAATCATGGGGGCAGAGTCTCATCTTTGACAGCGCCCAATCCTAAGGCACAGGCAGATTTAATTGTGTCAGCTCATAAAGAAGCCAACGTTGACCCCACAACCGTGACATACATTGAAGCGCATGGAACAGGGACATCTTTGGGAGATCCTGTTGAAATCGATGCCTTAAAAAAAGCCTTTGAAAAATTGTATGACCGTTATGGCTTGCCAAAACCCAAAAAACCACATTGTGGTGTTGGCTCGGTTAAAACAACCATTGGGCATTCAGAAACAGCAGCAGGTGTGGCTGGGGTTATCAAAGTGATCATGTCTATGAAATATCAAACCATCCCTGGAAATATTCATTTCAAAGAAATGAATCCATACATTGAGTTGAAAGACTCACCTTTTTATATTGTGGACCAACAGCAAGAATGGAAAACGCTGTTGGATGAAAATAACAGGCCTGTCCCCAGACGTGCGGGGGTCAGTTCCTTTGGATTTGGGGGGTCCAATGCTCATGTAATTCTTGAAGAATATATTGACGATCATCAACTGCTTGAAAATACCGTGCCTCAAATAATTATTCTTTCTGCAAAAAATAAAGACCGCCTCATTGACTATGCCAAAATACTTCTGGATTATTGTAATCAAAACAAAGAAAGCATTCCATTAATCAATATGGCATATACCTTACAAGCAGGGCGGGAGACAATGGATGAACGTTTGGCAATGGTTGTCTCAAATATGGAAGAACTTATTGAAAAGTTATCTCAGTTTACCAAAAAATCAAATGATCAGCCTGGTATTTACACAGGTAATCAAATACAACAAACCGATAAAAAAGATGTTCTAATTGGCGGTGAAGCGGGAAAATTGTTTATTCAAAACATATACCAGACAAAGGATTTAAATAGAATTGCTCATCTTTGGACGTTGGGATTTAAAATAGACTGGAATTTACTTTATGATTCTCCTCCCAGGCGTATCTCTTTGCTACCGACCTATCCTTTTGAGAAAGACTGCTATTGGATATCGTCCACAGCAATACCAAAACAGACACCAGCTCATCATGCTTTGCATCCAATGCTTCATATGAATACATCAACGATAAACGTTCAGCAGTTTAGAACACATCTGACTGGTCATATGTTTTTTCTAATGGATCATGTCATCCTTGGTAAAAAAACATTGCCTGGCGTTGTATCTCTTGAAATAGCTCGCGCTGCAAGTGAAATATCCTGTGAACAATCCATTCATCAGTTATCCGATATTACCTGGTTACGTCCCATTCAAGTAGCAAATGATCCAATAGATATATCCATTCAGTTGTATCCAGACGAAAATAATATTTCATTTGAGATACGATATAACCATTCCAAGGAATCTTGTGTACAAGGCATTATTCATACAGAACAAACAATCTCTTTACCTGAAGAAACATTAAATATATCTGAGATAAAACAACGTTGTTATCAAACAATATCAGGAAAAAACTGCTATACACAATTTCACGAAACAGGCTTTCAGTATGGACCAACTTTTCAAACCATTCATGAATTATATATAGGAGAAAAAGAAGTCCTCGCACATTTAACGCTTCCAAAAGCACTTCAGGCAGATTTTGAAGCTTACATGTTACATCCTTCACTGATGGATGGCGCTTTACAGACCGTTTCTGGTTTTTCAGATATATTTGATCCTCAGTTAACTTATGTTCCATTCTCTATTGGTAATATGTTTTTGTATAATAAATTAAAACAGTCTTGCTATGCTTACACAAAATATTCTAAACAAAACAATACCTTTGATATATTGATCACCGATTCATCTGGCCAGATATGTGTCCAACTGAATGGTTACAGCCTTAGGCCTCTTCCAAAAGAAGAAACATCTAAAATTTTATATTTTCAAAATATATGGAAAAAAACTGATATTCAACAAACAGGGGCCCAATTCAATGGCACATTTTGGATTTTTGATCATGAATATCCAAGGATTCAAGACTGGCCTGGAGCCCAGATAATTCGAGTTTGGCAAGGTGATACGTTTATCCAGTCATCAAAAAATGAATATTATATTAATCCATACCATCCCGATGATTATCAACAGTTAATTAAGAGTGCTAAACTGCCTGAATGTATTATTTATGTATGGACTCAAGAACAATTTCAAGCAAATGATCAAGCAATCCATCATGCATTAATCCATAGTGTCTATTCGCTTTTTTATTTGTGCCAGGCATTGTTAAAAAATAAATTGTCCAGACCTATTTGTATTATCCATGCATCATTTTTTCAACATCCTGTTTTTAATAGTATTTCAGCGTTTGCCAAAACGATTCATCAGGAAAATCCACTGATATTTTGCAAAACAGTGATATTGGATAAAAAGGCCAATATCTCACAATGCTTGACCTCTGAATCTCTTTCCAGAGATGCGTTTGAAATTCGTTATTTTCAAAAAAAACGTGAAATAAGAATGCTTCAAGAAATAAAACTGATTGAAAATCATTCTATTTCAAAGCCTTTTAAAAAAAATGGTGTGTACGTAATCACTGGAGGCATTGGGGGGATTGGTTTAATAATAACTGCATATCTGGCAAGACAGTATCATGCCAAAATCGCATTATGTGGACGCAAAAATTCACCGGGTCCAAAACAGATTGCTAAGTGGAATGATTTCAAACAACAGGGATCAGAAACGAGATACTATCAAGCTGATTTATCAGAAAAAGAGGATGTTTTTTCATTCATTCAGCAAGTAAAAAAAGAATTCGGACCGATTAATGGTGTATTTCATTGTGCAGGTATTATCATGGATTCGTTCGTTATTCGAAAAAAATTTGATGACATCATGCCTGTCTTATCTCCGAAAATCTTTGGAAGTTTATATTTGGATCAGGCACTTGAAAAAGAAGCATTGGATTTTTTTATTCTTTTTTCTTCCACAAGCGCGGTTATTGGAAATTCAGGACAGTGTGATTATGCATTTGCCAATTGCTTTATGGATCATTTTGCTTCATTACGCAATGGCCTGGTAGCTGATAAGAAAAGGTTTGGTAAAACCATATCCATTAACTGGCCATTATGGAAAAATGGCGGAATGACTGTTAGTCTGGACATTCAATCAGAAATGAAGCATATGGGGATACTTCCACTTTCTGATTCAGCTGCAATTGATTGCTTGATAACTGCTATTAACGCGAACAAAACACAAATTATTCCTTTTGAAGGATACACGCATAAAATTTTTTCTGCTGTACAAAAATTGAATCACCCCCAAAATTTTATAAATTTACCTGATGATTTAAACGATTATTCTAATAAAAATAGCTTATTAGACCGTCCAACACAAGACTTATTAAAAAAAATATTGTCTGATGAAACAAACTGGTCTCCATCAAAAATTGATATCAACGCTCCCTTAGAAAAATATGGGATCGATTCAATTATGGTTGTAAAATTAACCAATCGTCTTGAAAAAATATTTGGCCCCCTTTCTAAAACATTATTTTTTGAGTATCAGAAGATTTCTGAGCTAAAAGACTACTTTATTGCAAACTATTCCAAAGTATTACAACAGATGTTTCAACAAGCAGATATTTCAAAAAAAATAGAGTCTTCGAAAGTGATCGAACAACGAAAATCAAAAAACCGTTCACGTTTTTCTTCAAAACAGCCAAAACAATCATTATCAAATAAGAATTATCAAGATATTGCCATTATTGGTCTTTCAGGCCGTTATCCAATGGCTGACGATCTTTCATCTTTCTGGAATATATTACGTTCAGGAACGAATTGTATTACTGAAATTCCTATCAATCGATTTGATATTTCAAAGCACTATGATCCAGACAGAACAAAAAAAGGCAACATATATGCCAAATGGGGAGGACTTATTAATGATGCAGATAAATTTGATGCATTATTTTTTAATATATCCCCGCGTGAAGCAGAAATCATAGACCCTCAGGAAAGATTGGTATTGGAAACAGTATGGCATACTTTGGAAAATGCCGGATATAGCAAGCAATCTCTATCCAATAGAAAGATAGGCGTTTATATTGGCGTTATGTATGGTGAATATCAGTTTCTGGGAGTAGAATCAACAATGGCCGGCGATGTTCTGGCAACATCGTCATCATATGCATCCATAGCAAATCGAATATCTTATTACTTTAATTTACAAGGTCCGAGTATGGCAATCGATACCATGTGTTCATCTTCTTTGACTGCCATCCATCTGGCTTGTGAAAGTTTGAAAAATGGTGAAATTGAAATGGGGATTGCTGGCGGGGTGAATCTTTCTCTGCATTTAAATAAGTATGTGACATTGAGTCAAGGACAATTTTTATCCAGTGATGGTTTGTGCAGAAGTTTTGGAGAGAATGGTGATGGTTACGTTCCAGGTGAAGGCGTTGGTGCGGTATTGTTAAAACCTCTGAACCAGGCCATTGCAGATCGTGATATCATTTATGCAGTGATCAAGGGCAGTTCAATCAATCATGGTGGGAAGACCAATGGTTATTCTGTACCCCATCGCCGGCCATTGTTGATTCTACTCCCAGAAACATTGAAAAAATCCGACGTTCATCCAGGAACGATCAATTATCTTGAAGCTCATGGAACAGGAACGTCATTGGGTGACCCAATAGAAATAACCGGTTTGAGTAAAGCCTATCAAAAATATACGCAGGATAAGCAGTATTGCGCCATTGGTTCAGTCAAATCCAATATTGGTCATCTCGAATCAGCAGCTGGCATTGCCGCTGTAACAAAAGTTATTTTACAAATGCAGCACAAGCAATTGGTGCCTTCCCTTCATTCAGATAAACTGAATTTTAATATTAATTTTGCTGATTCACCATTTTATGTTCAACAAGACCTTCAAGAATGGAAACCAATGGTGCTTCAAGAAAATGGAAAAGAAATAACCTATCCCTTACGTGCTGGAGTCAGCTCTTTTGGCGCAGGTGGTGCAAATGCTCATGTCATTCTTGAAGCCTATGAAACAGAAAATTATTCCATCGCTCAACAAGCAATCGAGCATGAACAGGTCTTGATTGTTCTTTCTGCAAAGAATAAACAAAGACTTAACGCATACAGCCTGTTATTGGCTAATTTTTGTGAAGATCATCATGACACCCTGTCACTGACAGACATTGCATATACGCTGCAAACAGGCAGGGAAGCGATGGATGAACGTCTGGCAATGGTTGTGTCCAGCATTGACAACTTACATGAACAATTAAGGCACTATCATAAAAACGCATTGGATGTTGATTTTGTTTACACCGGTAATGTGCAAAATAAGCAGTCAACCTCTGAATTGATCATTGATGAAGACGATGGCAGGCAATTTGTACAAAGTTTAATTCAAAAACAAAAACTTAGTAAAATTGGAAGTTTGTGGGTCTCTGGTTTGGATATTGACTGGCGGCTTCTATATACAAAGCCTTATCCTAAACGCATTTCATTACCAGGATATCCTTTTGAAAAAAAACGACACTGGGTATCCATTGATAATGATCAGCCCAAACAGCAGGTGA
>PEAL01000202.1 GCA_002753725.1 Deltaproteobacteria bacterium | reverse complement strand
TTTCTCTTTCCCCTTTTTTTCGTGCTTATTTCTTTTTTCTGATGGAATGTCCTCAAAAAAATTGACAGCCACAATTCGTCAGCAAAAACATTTAATTGTGGAGTCCCCTGATAAAAAAATTTGCCGCCGATTGCTGGATGCTTATATGGATCAATGGTCACAAAACGATGATATGATTCTGCTGAGCCTTCAATCAACAGCCATTCCTCCAGACGATGGCTTACACTTTTCTTTTAATTCGGATTATTCGGAAGTTGATATTGCATGTAAGTGGATCTCAGAACAAGTATTCAAGCATTCACCAAATCTTGAAATGGATATGATGATGCTTTCTATTCGGGAAGCCCTTCTGAATGCCGTCGAGCATGGCAATAATTACAATATCAATGCCCGTGTCGATGTCTCTTTGTATTTTAAAAACGCTGAACTCCAGGTAAATATTTCAGACCAGGGATCGGGCTTTAATCTCAATGAAAAATTATCAGACAGTCAAAATGAAAGCGGTTTTCAGATTGGCAAACGCGGATTGAAAATCATTCATGCGTTTGCAGACAAAATTGAGGTCAATGGTGGGACGACCACCTTATTTTTTAAGGTGGAATAACCCGACCCTGGCAGATTCTTAGAAATAAAGATGTGATTAAGCCCAAAAAAATTGAAGGAGTGGAAATGAAACACACAGAAAAATTTTTTCCAGGTGTCAGAAATACTAACACTTATTATCAGTACTGGCTCCCTGAAGAAAAGCCAAAAGCCATTTTATTGATTGTTCACGGACTTGTTGAGCATAGCGGACGATATATGAATGTTGTCAATTATTTTGTGCCGCGCGGCTATGCTGTATATAGCTTTGACCATATTGGTCATGGAAAATCTGGCGGAAAACGTGCTTATATTGAACAATTTAAAGATTTTACAGATACAATTAAGGTGTATTTCGATCTCATTCGTGGATGGAATCCTGATACACCGGTTATTATTTTTGGGCATAGCATGGGGGGGCTGATCAGTACAAATTATTTGCTGGATTACCAGTCAGAATTATCGGCTGCGGTCATATCCGGTCCCCCTTTGGTTCTGCCGAATGCAATCAGTGTTTTATCAGGAGAAATTTTGTCAAAGCTGATGCCCTGGATAGGATTGCTTCGTATTAATCCTGATGATATCAGCCGTGAGAAATCAGTTGTACAGGCTTATATTGATGATCCATTGGTCAACAATGACAGAATTTCAGCCCGCTTGCTGAATGAAATCGTTAAAGGCATGAAACGGGTGTCATCTGAAGTCAGCCAAATTACGTTACCGCTAATGATTGTGCATGGTGGCGCAGATAAACTGGCAGCCCCAGCGGGCTCTCAAATGCTTTTTGACAAAGCCAGTTCTCAAAAAAAAGCCATCAAAATTTATGATGGCCTGTATCATGAAGTTTTAAACGAACCAGAACGTGAGCAGGTATTGGAAGATATTGCAGTCAAGCTGGATGAATTTTTGAACTAAAGCAAGCACAATTTGATTTTGTTCGATGGAAAAGAAAAAAAATGGGAAGAAAAATGATTCTATTTCTGAAGTTTTTCCTCGGACAAAGACAGACCGAATGAGAGATAAAGGCGCATACACCATTTGTTAAATTAAACCAAACTTTGTTTTGAGTAACAGAAGCTCTTTTTCTGCATCCTCAGCACGTATTTCAGCATCCTTTGCACGGTTTTGTTCAAAAAGCGCCTTTTCTTCACTGGTTTTCAATACATTTCCTTGATCATCACACCATATTAACCACTCAGTATCCATTTTTTGATAAGATCCATTGTATAGTCTCAGACCAATCTCTAAATCAGAAAACCAAATACGTTTGTTTATTTCCTTCCGTGGAAAGGCAACATACTTTCCACTTTTTAGCTCATAGGCATGAAGTTTTGATTTAAAAATACGCAAGTCTGGATCATAGATTACATAATATTTAATATCCATACGTTCATATTTTTTTAATTTTTCTTTTCGTTCCTTGCCAATCGTATTAGAAACAATTTCAATCGCTAATTCCGGAGGTTTACCAAATACACCGATCATATAACACCGATTCTTTTTTTTCCAAATATCTTTCGCTGGTTTTACACCAAGGCTAAGAAAAACATCCGGTACGATCGGTTTTTTTGGAATTTTTTCATAAATACCAACATTGGCGCAGGCCAAAAATAGTTTATCAGTATCCCAGCTTGTATAAAGGGAATCGGTCAATAGTTTTTGTTGCCTTTCAGAAAACAAATTATCCACGGGCTCATCATCCTCTGTTATCAGTTGTTCATAATCAATTTCTGATTCATCAGGATCGAGTGTCGTCGGAGTATTGTATTTTTTCTTGAAAGATGGATGAGACCTCGTTCTGTCAGCTTTTACGGTATAGGTCTTTTGAACGCGTTGCATTGAGCCTCCCTTATTTTAATATACTCGGAAGTCAATTCAATCGTTACTGATAAATTGTTTCCTGAGGTGATTCAATCACCGATATAGTTGATGTCTCAACTTTTAATGGATCAATTTCAATATAAATGGTTCCCAGCAAAAGACTTTCTCGCTCAATATCTAAACGATAGCGTTGTCTTGTTAGGGATGAATATTGCGTCAGGACATTCCAGTCAATGGCGATATAAGGACGAACCAGCAACTTCGGCGTGTTTTCACCATTGATAAAAACTTGCACGCCTTTATTTTTATGAATATTGGTTTTGCAATCAATCAGTTCGACAAATGCGTTTTCATGGGCAAAGATGGTTTCTCCGGGAGATATGCAGCGTTTTTCTTTTTCATTGACTTTAAAAACAACATACGACAGCAATGGATCAATTAATTCGAAAAACAGTTCGCCAATTTGATGACCATTTGCTGTCGCTACGGCATGATAGATTCGGCCATCTCTGTTGAGTGAAAACTTAGTCTGCAAGTCACAATCGGTTCTAATAACAAACCCGCGGTCTTCCCCTGAATTACTTTTGGGATTGGGAACAAATCCTTTGAAATTGAATATCATATTATTGGAACCGTACATACCTGAAATAATATCAACCAATTCAATGGTGTCTCCTTTGATAACTGGAATACGCTCGTAATTATTGTAATACCCTGAAACGCCATTGACTTTAACCCAGAAAAATAACAAGTCTGATCGTGTTGTCTGATCTTTTTGGGTGGTGATGCGGGTTCGCTGTTGACGGCCCAATGCAATATGAACCGTTCCACAGCTATAATGATCTTTTCGAACATTAACTTCTGTTTGACGGTTAATAATGATTCGTTTTCGCACATCATTCACCGTTCCATATCCAACAACATCAGCAACAATACCACGGTCATAATTGCTTTCCACATGTGTAATGGTGACAGCATCCCCTTTATCCACATACAATGTCTGACCATCTTCAACCACAACAGGCATGTCATTGTTCACCGAAATAACCAGATGTTTCAATTTGGGAGGATCAATACGAACAGACGGCGTTTCAGGTATGATATCCAGATATTTCATAAACGCATTGATTGCCAGGTTATGATGAAAAACTTTCAATGCCAGAGGCAATGATTTACTGGACTCCACACCAAAAGCCGGAATCCCGCGTCGATATAAGGAATAATATGTTGCAGATTTTCTTTGTTCCTTATGATGGGTATCTTTAGAATTGGTGCGATGATTATTGAAATGAAAGTGATGACGTTCATCAGAAATGTAGCGGTTGATATCCACAGAAACCTGACGAGCAATATTTCCCAATTCAAGCTTGTCACCGGTGTTAGGATTGATATAAACATCACAATCGGCAATGATGGACTGTCCGTAGCGCATGGGGTTTCTATTATTGTTTTCCCATTTTTCTGAAAAAAAGCCTGAACCATCATGAAGGTTCAGCAACAGATCAGATTCATTAATGAGTTGTTTTAATATCTCGACAACTTTTGCCTCATAGGTCTTTTTTCCATCACCAGAAAATTTACGATTCATATCCACATTGACATCTCGCTTGCCCAGAAGAATCGAATAAAAATTTGCACGGGGAACAACAATAAGATTTCCCTGAGACAAAGACATATCCACATATTGATCTGCTGATAAAAAGCCACCGGGTTCATCACCTTGAATCCCCCCTATGATCAACAATGTTTTTCCTGGTTTTTTACCGTGTATCTTGAACACATGAAGTTCATGATTGGTGCCTTCAAAGTATACCAAGCTGTGCTGATTTACAGCCCATACCCACGAATGACACATAACCACCAATAACGGACATAAAAGACAATGCGTAAATAGTGTATATATTCTTTTTTTTAATGTATTTTTCATACTTTCACCTTCTCCATTTTCAATTTAATCTCACCTAGAATGACATATAAAGTGGAATCGTTTTATCAATCAGTAAGTGCCCATGCTGGGAATAAACCAACACCGTTGCTTGTGTGTATTTCTCAACATTTTCAATATCATCCAACCGGTGTCTGACCGTTTTAAATCTTGCCACATAAAAAGGTCTTCCCTTTCGAAAATTAACAGGACGATCGCGTCTTAGCTTTATTGAAGGGTAAGCAATTGAATCGTTATCGTCATCATTTTTTAAAACAACAAAGGATGTTCCTGATATTGCTTTTTTGGCTTTAGCAGCATTTCGCAGCATGAAGCTGAACCCGATCCGATTATTTTTTTGATTAATTAGCATCCTGATATCAGTTGCCTGCACTTTTTGATCATAGTTACCATTGCTGACTGTTTCAGGCTGAATATCGGGTATAACATCCAATGTCTCTGATACATTAAAATTGAGTGGCAATTGAAATGGGTTTCCATCAGATATATTGGGCCAAAACAGAGAATAGTTATCTGCTTTGAATGATATTTGATAGTCGTTTTCTGGCTGATAACAGGGCATGCGAATAATTCCTTTCTCGCCGAAAACAGCTTTCTTGATTGCCAGTGTTTCGAATAATTCCTTATTTTCCTTAAGAACATGTGCATACATCTGTCCAATGATCATGGTGGAAAGAACAGCTAATGCACAAATGAACATGCCAAATAGCATTTTGGTGCGCAAAAATTTGATTGTTTTTATTTGACCATTCACATCAACCATGAGAATGGTCCACCCTTTTCGTTTAGAAATATTCCGACTTTTCATAATTTTTTCCAATATTCCCGATAAATTTTCCATTGCCCGTCAATATTTTTCAAAATCAGGGTTTTTCTTCCTGTTGCTGAGTATAAATTGGATTGATAGGATTGTTCAAAAATGACTTTTACCCTATCTTTATATTTATTATAAAAGTGAATTTTCAGTGGTTTTCGGGAAATATTAATAAATTCATACCGTTTATTCAGTTGTTCTTTGTAATTCAAATATTGTTTTCTATTTTTTCCCCTGGATTGAAATTGCTCGTCATAAAAAGAGCCATATTGGTCACTATCCTTTGATTTCCAGGCAGTAATCCAGTTATCCACCATTTGTGAAATATTCGATTGAAGCTCCATCTTATCCTGTTTCAGAACGGATAACGCTGCTGAAGTTGTTGACGCTGTAGACGCTATTGAAACAGTGGGTGGGCTTCCTGCAAGATTCGAGGATGCTGCGATCAGTGGATAATTATTGGCTGTTTGAACCGTTGCCGTCTGGTATTCCTCTCCCACAATACGCCATTGATCTTTGTACCGCACGATAAACAATTTTTTCTTACCGGCAAGAAAGGTTTGTGACTCAATTTTTTGAAGAGCAGTGTTGCGGTAGACAGATCCAGAAGAAAGAACCTGATCAAATAAAACCACATAAATTCTGTCCTGCTTGAGAAGAATCGGATTTTTGTATTGAAGGGTTGATTCAGGATAGTTTGATTTCATACCCTTTCTTAATTCTTCCCATGACTGCCACCATTTTGGAATGTAATCCGAGATGTAATTAAAATTAGAGAAATATGCGTTTGAATCGCCATACATCATTAAATTTTCAAGGGTTCTTAAAAACTGAATCAAAGAAATTCGGATGGGATCATTTTCATTGGGATGCACATAGTCAATTTTTTTTAGGATAATGATGGGTGTATGATGAAGGTCAATGTATTTATCAAGGTCATCAATATCCTGATTGACCATTGCAACACAACCATTGGTATCTCTTTCTTTCAATTTTTTGTTGGTGCCATGAACCCAAATGGCGCTGCCATTTTTCCCGGCAAATCGATCCATGTAATTGGGATAGTCCGTTGGAAATGCTCTTGTACCATAAATAGGTGTCAAATCCCTTTTGGTAAACCGGTTATTGAAAAAATAAATACCTTCCGGCGTCTTTCGATCCCCAGATTGTTTTTTTGATCCTTTGCTTTCTCCCGTAGAACACCGATATCGTTTCAACTCTCTAAATTGACCATCATAGGCATAGACATACAATGACTGACTGTCTTTCTCCACCAACATCACATAATCAATGGATCGATTGGTTTGCATTGCGATTAACGAACTGGGGATAATTTTTTCGGCATAAATCGGCATCCTGCAAAATATAGACAACAACATCACAAAAGATATCATCTTTAGATGCCATATCATAGATAATCGGATATGCCTGTTTGTAAAAAACGCAGTCAACAATTTATCCTCCCACTGAAAAAATCACTTGTTTTGGTTTCTCTCAAATCAATATTGCAAAAATTTAGAAAAATAGTATCAATTGATCATTTTGTCAAATCATTGTTTTTTGTGATACAAATTTGACACCCGATTTCAACGGCTATTTCCTGGCTGGCATTGCCACAATTTATTGATATCTCTAAAAATCCTTTGCTTCCCAAAATAGCAAGAAGCTCACCTTTTTTGCATTGTCCGTAATGACCGACAATGCCGGCAATGCGTTTATCTTTGATATGGATACAGGCTGATTCGTTCAGTCCATTTGCCAAGCCGATACGGTCCAGGTCCTTTTCAGAAATATTGGAAATAATGTTGCCAAAATGATCTGTCATGACCACCTGTCCAAAGAGTGTGTCATTTTCAATATACGGTAGGGGATTTGAAAGGGTGACCACTTGTGTTGAAGGAATAGTGCTGCCAAATTGATAAAGATTTCGGGTTTTAGACAGGTGCGCTGCAACCGGTGCAAAAATATCTCGACCGTGAAATGTCCCACTGACAGTTTTTAAAAAAAATTCTGAGCGGTCTACATAAACAGCAGTACAGGGGTGTTCATTCAATATCAGAGAGAGTACACCATTGTCAGGTGCCAAGAAATAAGCCTTTTCTGTTTTAAGTGCAACGATTTTACGTGTACTCCCGACACCAGGATCCACCACAACGACATGAACCGTATTCTGGGGAAAATATGCATATGAAAACCACAGCGTATATGCGGCCTGAATAATATTTTGGGGGGCAATATGATGAGTGATATCAATCACTGTGGTGTGTGGATTGATTGAGGCAATAACGCCTTTCATGACACCGACATACTCATCAGACAAACCAAAATCTGTAATCAATGAAATACACGAAGGTTTCATACGATTACGGAATTAAAAACATTACTGGAAGAATCCCCAAATGGTGTAAAGATTCAATGATTTGCAAAATCATGTAAAACCACATAAACCACATGGATTCCATCATGGCTTTAAAAAAAATACGCGGCTTTACCAGGTATTCCTCGGATTCATAGTAATATTTAATACGAGGGAACCATCGCGGTGTTTTTTTCTGATACTCTTCAAAACGACTGCCAAATCGATCTTTCAATTTTGATTCTTCTTCATCGACAACAGCAGGATATAAAATGCAAAACAAAACAATCATCAAAACAAACGCCAGCAAATTTTCAGTTGCCAACCCAATGCCCAGTGTGCCGATGAAACTGAAAAAGTACAGCGGATTTCGAAGCAATGAGTACGGACCATACATGATCAGTTCGTCATCTTTATATCCGCTGATATAAACAAAACACCAAATTCTGCCCAGAGTTGCCGTAAAAATCAGGCTAAATCCGGTCCATTGGACAAGCATATCCCATAAACTGTTTTCCACCCAGGAATGAGAGGAAAACAGTACCAATAAAAGAATGACCGCTGCAATGAGACGTGTACATAAAATACGATTTTTTACAAAAAAATTCATCTTACCTCTTTTTTACTCGAGAGCAGTAAATTCCATCTGTCACGGGTTGAAAATTTTACGCCCTTTGAGTGGTTTGATTGCTTTTTCAGTTATCAACAAAACTCTATATCACTTGTAACAATTGAGGACGACAGGTGAAAACATATTTGGGGGTTACGGCGTCAATGAACAATCAACAGATGCATTCAGGGTACTACCATTTTCAACAACCATGTCCTGACACAATACCTTTCCCGAACATTTACCCGACGACAAGATTTTCATAATGCCATTGACCGTCAAGTTGCCATTATAGTCCCCGCCAATGATCACTGTGCCCACTTCACAATCAGCTTCAACACATCCGGTGTCTGCAATGACCAGTATTTCTGCCTTTATTTTCCCTGAAACATTGCCTTTGATAATGACCTCGCCATTGCACTCAATCTCGCCGTTAATGGTCAGACCATGATTAATAATCGACAGAGGGTGCTTATTTTTTGCCACCGTCAAACCTCCTTATTTTTCCTATTATGTTGAAATTCTCGAGAGTCTAAGTTTAGAGACGTTACACCGCTCGAATGAAATGATAAAACAGTGAAGATTGAAATATTTTTGGTATTAAAGCAACAAAAAAATAAAATTTAGGTCTGTATAACACGATTTTACTCATGGGTAAAATCGACTTTTGAACAAGGAAAAATTTACGGATTTCAACTTTCCACCTGATGCAAATTATAATAAAATCCTTTTTGATTCATCAATTGATTGTGATTGCCATGTTCAATGATTCGGCCTCGGTTCATCACATAAATTTGGTCGGCCATTCTTGCGGTTGATAATCGATGCGCAATAATCACGGCTGTCCGACCTTGCATCAAGTTTGTCAGGGCTTTTTGAATTTTTTGCTCTGTTTCTGAATCAATATAAGATGTTGCTTCATCTAAAATAATGATTTCCGGGTTACTGGCGAAAGCACGGGCAATAGATACCAGTTGACGTTGCCCACTTGATATTGATTTCCCGGCCTCTGCAATTTCAGTGTCTATCCCCTCTGGCAGTTGAGAAATAATGGTCTGGCACCTTGCGAGTTTAATAATTTTTTTCAATTGTGCCTCTGTGATCTGTTGATTACCCACAGCTATATTATCCCGAATGGAACCAGAAAACAAAAAAGGATCTTGTGTAACCAGTGCTGTTTTAGATCTTATCCAGGCCGGTGCAATCGTTCCTAAATCTATCTGATTGATTAAAATCTGACCCGATGTTGGATCATAAAAGCGAATCAATAAATTCATTAATGACGTTTTACCTGCACCCGTTGACCCCACAAGAGCAATGGTTTCCCCTGCCTTTATGGTCAGTGAAATGTCTTTTAAAACCGGTTCTCCGGGAATGTAAGACAATGAGACGCTGTCAAATACGATGGTGTCGATGGTTGGAATGGGATCTGTCAGAGTTGTGTTTTCATGGTGTTCCATCACATCTGATGTATGATCCAAAAGGGAAAATATTCTTTCAGCAGATGCCATCGCATTTTGAAGGATATTGT
>PEAL01000201.1 GCA_002753725.1 Deltaproteobacteria bacterium | reverse complement strand
CTCAACAAAAAACGAATAAAAATCATGTAGAAAACAAAAACTACACCATACGCCTTGCAAAGCCTGATGATATGCCATCATTATTGAATATAGAACAAGCTTGCTGGCCAAAAGCCTTACGGGTTTCCGAAAAAGATATTTTTAAAAGAATGACCACATACCCTGAAGGCCAATGTGTGATGATCCAAAATGATCAATGTATTGGTGTGATGTATTCCATTAGAATCAATAACAAAAACATTATTTATGGCCATAATATAAAAAACATTGTGAATTGCCACGAACCACATGGGTCCAAAGTCTTGTTTATCTCTATCAATATTTTGCCAGAATCACGACAATCTGGCATGGGAGATCGACTTTTAGACTTTATGTTGTCTTTTAGCATGGCAAAAACAGGAGTAGAAAAAGTTATCGCTGTATCCAGATGTCAGAATTATTGCAATAGAAAAGATTTGTCACTTATGGATTATATTCATCAACAGGATCACCATCAATTATCTGTTGATCCTATCTTAAGATTTCATCAATTGCATGGCGCACACATTAAACAACTAATTCCAAATTATCGACCCAATGATATAGATAATCAGGGATTTGGTGTTATGGTTGAATATCCATTGGTCTTAAAAAAGCCTAAAATTATTCATCAATCTACATCCAATGATTGTCATCCAGACAATTTTTCAGAAACGATTAAAAACTGTATCTGTGAAATCACAAAACAAAAAGATCCAACAAGTTTATCAACTGACATCCCTTTTCGTGAAATGGGCATGGAATCCCTTGAAATTGCAGAATTATGTAATTGTTTAAATTCAAAACTCAATATCCACCTGACTGTAGATATCTTTTTTGATTTTTTTACCATAGATATGGTGAGTGATTATATAAAGCATCATATTCAATCGGTTCAACAATTATCAACTAAAGAAGGAAATAGTATATCAATGATTCAAAAGGATTTACCTAAATCTGATGATATTGCTGTGATTGGCATGGCCTGCCGATTCCCAAGTGCGAGAACTGTAACAGAATTTTGGGAAATGCTTAAAAATGGTGTGGATGCCATTGGTACTATTCATGAAACTCGAATTAATCAGATGTATATTCACAATAAAAAATTTCCTAAGTATGGTGGTTTTTTAAATGATATAGAATGGTTTGACGCCAAATTTTTCAAAATATCACCACTTGAAGCAGAAAAGCTGGATCCCCAACATAGAATTTTGTTGGAAGTTTCTTGGGAAGCATTTGAAAATGCAGGGATTGACGTTACAAATCTTCAAGGCAGTCAAACCGGTGTTTTTGCAGGCATATTTACTGATGATTATAAACTTTTACTTGGCAAGGCATTACCTTATAATGATCCAGATATTTATTTTGCAACCGGTAATTCAATGGCAACAGTCGCTGGTAGATTGTCATATTTTTATAATTTTCATGGCCCATGCATTGCTTTGGATACCGCCTGTTCTTCATCCTTAACAGCCGTGCATCTTGCATGTCAGAGCTTGAATAAGAAAGAATGTGATTTGGCAATGGCTTGTGGGGTCAATTTAATTTTATCTCCTGAATTAAGCCTGTCATTTCAACAGGCAGGTATGTTATCACCTGATGGCCGATGTAAAACATTTGACGCCAAAGCTGATGGATATGTCAGAAGTGAAGGCTGCGGTGTTATTTTATTAAAACCTTTAAATCGTGCCATAGATGATAATAATAACATTCTTGCAGTAATCTCCGGCACTGCAATCAACCATGATGGAGCCAGTAATGGCTTAACTGCGCCCAGTGGAAAGTCACAAGAAAAACTCATTCAAACAGCTTTGAAAAATGCTAGAATAAATCCATTAGATATTTCTTATGTTGAAACACATGGCACAGGAACGATTTTAGGCGATCCTGTTGAAATTAAAGCCATAGAAAAAGCATATGGCAAAGATCGATCCAAAAATTCCCCACTGATACTGGGATCAGTAAAAACCAATATTGGTCATACAGAAGCCGCCGCTGGCATTGCAGGTCTGATCAAAACAGTATTATCCATAAATCATGGAATCATTCCACGTCACTTACATTTTCAAGCTTCAAATCCACATATTTCTCTGGATGCCATTCCAGCAAAAATTCCTGTGGAAAAAATGATATGGCCTGCTGAAAAAAAACGTATGGCAGGGGTTAGTTCATTTGGCTTTAGTGGCACAAATGCTCATGTCATTATCAGTGAGTATTTAATGCCAAAATCAGAACCGGTAGACTGGATACCTATCATTGTTCTTTCGGCAAAAACACATCATCAATTAAAACTTTATGCAAAACAACTTATTGAATTTATATCATTTATGGATAAACAGAAAAGCCCTGTTTTAATATCTGATATTGCATATACCCTCCAAACCGGCAGAAAGGCTATGCCTGAAAGAATGGCTGCTTATGTTACATCAATCAATGATTTAATAAAAAAATTACAGCTTTTTTGTCAGGGAGAAACAACAATCAATAATTGTTTCTATAGCAAAGCGTCTCAATTACCATCGGATAAACAGATATTACATTCTGATATTGTAGAAAAAAACTGGAATAAGATATCTCAATTATGGGTTTTAGGCGCAACAATTGACTGGCATTTGTTATATGAAGGGCATCATAAGCCACGTCCAATAATGCTGCCGACCTATCCTTTTGAAAAAAATCGTTATTGGATTCAAGAAAATGATACATTTAAGATATTTTCTAATTCCAAAATTCATCCTTTACTTCATCAAAATATCTCTAATTTGGAAATACAGCAATTCTCTTCAATATTTACAGGTAATGAATTTTTTCTAAAAGATCATGTGGTAATAAAGCAAAAAATTCTGCCGGGTGTGGCTGGTTTAGAGATGGCACTTGCTGCATATAAGGCATCAACAAAGGTTAACTGTAATAAATTAGGAAATATTGTATGGACGAGGCCAATTGTTGTTTCAGATACGCCTCAAAAGGTTTTGGTTCAACTGAAACCATCTCATGATCACATTGATTTTGAAATATGGCTGACTGAAAATGATGCACCTGAAAAACTGTGCGCGCAAGGTAAACTGATTTCTGAAAATTTTATTCATCAAAATGTTGATCAATTGAATATTAGTAACATTCAAAATAAATGCTCAAAAAAACTTGATGCTTCACAAGTATATCAACAATTTTATCGTTTGGGCTATGATTATGGAAAATCTTTTCAAGCAATTCATACATTATATATGGGAGAAAATGAGTCTTTATCTTACCTGATATTACCTTCAAAACTCAAATCAGATAATGATCAATATCTATATCACCCTTCATTGATGGATGGCGCATTTCAAACTGCGATAGCGTGTTTTAATGAAATACAAACTGATAATCTTATTTACATGCCTTTTTCTCTTAAAAAAATAATTTTTCATAATGTATTGCCAACATCTTGTTTTGTTTATACTGCATTACAAAATGACACAAGCCCAACAGCATTTGATATAACAATTACAGATGAATCTGGAAGAATTTGTGTTCAAATGAAAGGTTTAGTATTAATGCCTGTTCAAAAAGAAGAAAAACCAGAAGTAATATACTTCAAACATGAGTGGGAGCAGAAAAATATTAATATTCTTGAAGCACCAATCAATGATAAATTTATGATCTTTGCAAATATAAACAAAGAAAAAATCCAAGCAATCTGCCCAAATCATATTTTGGTGACTTCGGGCAAAACCTATGAGAAAGTCTCAGAAACTCATTATTGTATTTGCCCTGATAATGAAAAGCATTATCAACAACTGTTTGAACACGTTGATCAATTACCCGCATACATGATACATTTATGGTCTAAGGAAACATTTAAACCCAATGACATAGAAATCAAAATATGTTTGTCCAATAGTATGATCTCATTGTTTTATATAAGCAAAGCACTACTTTCCAAACAATTGACTGAGATGGTTCGTATTATTTGTGTGGTTCCACCCAATCAACCATTATATGAAGCTATTTCTGGGTTTTCAAAAACACTTGCATTGGAGAGTATACGTATTCAAATTAAAACAGTAGAAATGCCGGAAACATCAGATATAACGCAAAAAATGATATCCGAATGTATGATCAATGATGGTTTGGAAGTCAATTATATAAATAATATTCGCTATGTCAGACAATTACAACAGATAAAACCTACAGAAGCCATAAACGTTGCATTAAAAGAAAATGGTGTTTACCTGATTACAGGCGGTTCAGGCGCATTGGGACAAATTTTTGCAATGTATATTGCTGAACAGGTCCAATCCACCATTGTGCTTTGTGGTAGAAAAGCAGAGCTAAATCGTTTTCAATTGTCGCAATTAAAAGGCTTTAAATCTGATATTGTCTATATCAGTGCTGATATTTCGATTCAGAAAAATGTCGAATCTTTAATCAAAACAATAAAAGAAAAATATGGAAACCTTACAGGAATCATTCATTGTGCAGGTATTATTCAAGATGCTTTTATCGTGAAAAAAAATATTAAGGATTTCTGGAATGTAATTTCCCCCAAAATTTTTGGAAGTATTTACTTAGATGATGCCACAAAAAAAGAATCACTGGATTTCTTTGTTCTTTTTTCATCCATTGCGTCAGCATTTGGTAATGCAGGACAATGTGATTACGCCTATGCCAATGGATTTCTTGATGCTTTTGCGCGATATCGAAATGATCTTGAAAAGAAACATCACAGATTTGGAAGAACACTATCAATTAACTGGCCTTTATGGGAAAAGGGTGGAATGTCTGTTGATGTTGAAACACTAAAATTATTTGGCGATACCTCAGGTATGTTGCCAATTCAAAATGAGCAAGGTATTGATGCTTTTCAAATCGCAATTTCTGAGGGCTTGTCTCAAATCATTGTCAGTTTTGGCCATATCTTAAAAATAAAACAAATGATTGAGAAATTAAATTTTCCAGAGGGAAGAAAAGTAATACAAACGAACCATAATATTGATTCTTCTGATACTATACAACAAATTCAAAAAAGACTATTAACATTAATAAGTGATATTATAAAAATTGACAAATATGATTTGCAAACAGATGAAGATTTATATGATTATGGATTTGACTCCATAACATTCACCCAGCTTGCAAATAATTTAAATGAAGCATTTAACCTGGAAATTACACCAACATTGTTTTTTGAATATCCAACAATACAAAAGATTGCATTTGCATTATATTCAATAAATCAAAATTATTTTAACACAGTATATCAACCCAAAAAAGAATTTGTCTCCAATGAATTAGAAATAAAACAACAAAAAACAATTGAACAAAAAAGAATCAAACAGCGATTTATTAAACATACCGAATTTGATGAAAAACAATTGTCAATTGCGAGCAAAGATATAGCCATTATTGGCATGAGCGGTATTATGCCAGGTTCATCAAATTTAAATCAATTTTGGGAGCATTTATCTAAAGGAATTGATCTAATCTCAGAGGTACCTGCTGAGCGATGGGACTTTCAAACCTTTGAGAGCATACCAGATACGTATGCTCGTTGGGGAGGGTTTATTCCAGATGTAGATTCGTTTGATGCTAAATTTTTTAACATATCAAATGGTGAAGCAGAATTGATGGATCCTCAACAACGCCTGTTTTTAGCAACTGTATGGCATACTATTGAAGATGCCGGTTATAAGGCTTCACAGTTGTCTGGTAGTAAAACAGGTGTATATGTTGGGGTAACAACATCTGATTATGTTGAAATTTTGAACGATCATGGAGAATACAATGCTTGGGTTTCCACTGGTAATCTCCATTCTATCATAGCCAATCGCATTTCCTATTTTTTGGACTTAAATGGACCCAGTGAAGCTATTGACACAGCCTGCTCAAGTTCTCTGGTTGCCATACACAGAGCTGTTGAAGCTATTAAAAATAATAAATGTGAATTGGCCATTGCCGGTGGTGTTAACGCTATTTTAACCCCAACATTGAATATTTCCTTCAGTAATGCTGGAATGCTCAGTCCGGATGGCAGATGTAAAACCTTTGATCAATCAGCTAACGGATATGTTCGCGGTGAAGGTGTTGGTGCTATATTGCTCAAACCACTGCATAAAGCAGAAAAAGATAATGATCATATATACGCTGTCATAAAAGGATCGGCTGAAAATCATGGCGGCAACTCACAATCTCTTACAGCGCCCAATCCAAACGCGCAAAAAGAATTGCTGATCGCGGCATATGAAAATGCCAGGATTGATCCATCAACAGTGACTTACATTGAGGCACATGGAACGGGCACATCTTTGGGAGATCCAATAGAAATCGATTCGCTAAAAAAAGCTTTTTCAATTTTGTATGAAAAACATGAAAAAACAGTGCCCAAAGAACCTGTTTGTGGAATTGGTGCTGTAAAAACAAATATCGGCCATTTGGAAACAGCAGCAGGTATTGCGGGAGTACTAAAACTACTACTTTCATTAAAATATAAACAACTATTCGCAAACCTTAATTTCAATAAAATCAATCCATATATAAAATTAGAAAATTCGCCTTTTTATTTTCTCACGCAAAATAAGGAATGGAAAACATTAACTGATAATAATGGAAACCCCATTCCCAGACGCGCTGGCGTCAGTTCTTTTGGTTTTGGTGGTTCCAATGCTCATATTGTTTTTGAAGAATATATTGATGACAATCCAGTCTTTGAGAATAACAAACCGCAGGTAATTGTTTTGTCGGCAAAGAATAAAGAACGTCTTGATGACTATGCAAACGTTTTACTGGAATATTGTTCTCAAAACAGACAAAATATTTCTTTAGTTGATATGGCATACACATTACAAATTGGCAGGGAATCAATGGATGAACGCCTTGCTATTGTTGTATCTGACATTGATGACGTCATTTACAAATTATCTTCCTTTACTCAAAAATTAAAAGATCAATCAGGGATTTACACAGGCAATCCAAAACAAAGCGCAGCAAAGAAAAATATTTTAATTGGCGGTAAAGCTGGAGAATCATTTATTAGTATTATTTTAAAGACCAAAGATTTGGATCGGATTGCCCATCTTTGGGTAATGGGCACTGAAATCGATTGGCAATTGCTCTATGATATCCAACCCAAACGTATTGGATTGCCGACTTATCCCTTTGAAAAAAAACGTCATTGGATTCATCAAAAGGAAGGTATTCAAAATTTTACTGGCAGTTATGGCAATGTTACTAAAATGAATCGATTCTTTGATAATTTTGAACCTCTGGAGATAAATAAAATAAAACAAATTCCCAAAAATTTAAATACACAAGGTATTATTCAACACATTCAAAAAGATCTTATCGATCTGGCCTGTGACATATTAAAGGTAGATACTTCAGAGATAAAGATTGATGAAAGTTTTTCTGATTTTGGATTTGAATCCATTTCAATTACTCAGTTTGCTATCCAGATAAACGAAAAATATAATATTGAAATTAAGCCATCCCTATTTTTTGAATTTCCAACAATTGAACAGATTGCATCAGCGATCTACCCAATGAATACCGAATACTTCAATAAGATATATCAAACAAACAAAACAAATGACTTGCAAGAAAAAAATACGCTTATAAACATAAACAAGGATGTTCAAAGAAATCACCATCGTTTTGCAAATCAGAGATTTATGCACCAATTAAATCCTCCTAATCAGAATATCGCAATTATTGGAATGAGCGGTATCATGCCGGGTTCAAAAGATTTAGCTGAATTTTGGGAATATTTGTCTAAAGGAGTCGACTTAATCTCAGAAGTTCCTGCTGACCGTTGGGACCATCGCAAGTATAAAATCAAATGGGGAGGATTCATCCCTGATATAGATAAATTTGATGCTCAATTTTTTAGTATCTCCCCCAAAGAAGCCGAATTGATGGATCCGCAACAACGATTATGTCTTCAAACCATCTGGAAAACAATTGAGGACGCTGGTTATCGAGTATCTGATCTATCCGGAAGTCGAACAGGTATTTTTATTGGTATGCAAGGCTCAGACTATTCGAGGTTGATTGATAATTCATCTACAGATGTTGAAGCCCTTGCCATTACCGGGACATCGCAAGTAATGCTGGCTAACCGAATATCTTTTTTATTGAACTTGAATGGACCAAGTGAAACCATTGATACCGCCTGCTCAAGCTCTTTGGTAGCCATTCATCGTGCCATCCATTCAATTTGCTATGATCAATGTAATCTGGCCATTGCCGGTGGAGTAAACATCTTGCTTACACCTTTTGCAAGCCTTGGATTGAACCAGACAGGTGTATTAAGTGATGATGGTCGATGCAAAACATTTGATAAAGCTGCAAATGGTTATGTTCGAAGTGAAGGAGTGGCTACATTACTGCTAAAACCATTGGAACAGGCCGAAGCGGATCATGATCATATTTATGCAGTTATTAAAGGTTCGGCAGAAAATCATGGTGGACGAGCATCGTCCCTGACAGCCCCAAATCCAAAAGCTCAAGCAAGTTTAATTATATCTGCACATGAAAGAGCTGGCATTGATCCTGACACTGTAACCTTTATTGAAGCTCATGGCACAGGGACATCATTGGGTGATCCAGTTGAAATTGATGCCTTGAAACAGGCTTTTCGTCACTTATACGATAGTTCCGGTAAAACGATGCCTACAAATCCACACTGCGGGATTGGATCAGTAAAAACAAACATTGGCCATCTGGAAACAGCAGCAGGTGTTGCAGGTGTTATCAAAGTCATCATGTCTATGCATCATCAATGTATTCCCGGCAATATTCATTTTAAAGAGCTTAATCCCTTCATAGAATTAGATAATTCTCCATTTTATGTTGTTGCGCATAAGCAGGAATGGAAAGCATTGGTTGATAATAGTGGAAATATCCTTCCCAGACGCGCAGGGGTAAGCTCTTTTGGTTTTGGGGGGTCAAACGCCCATGTGGTGATTGAAGAATATATTGATGATAATCCAATACTTGAAAATCATGTTCCCCAGGTTATTGTGTTGTCAGCAAAAAATAAAGAGTGTCTTTATGATTATGCGAAAAATTTATTGGATCATTGTTCTCAAAATCACCAAAAAATATCTATCGTTGATATGGCATACACCTTACAAATTGGCAGGGAATCAATGGAAGAACGTGCAGCTATTGTTGTATCTAACATAGATGAGCTAACTTACAAATTATCTTCCTTCATTCAACAATCAAAGGATCAAGCAGGAATTTATACAGGCAATTCAAAATACCATACAGATAAAAAGGATATTTTAGTCAGTGGAGAAGAAGGTAAAATTTTTATCAATGCTATTCTTCAAGCAAGAAATGTTAGCAAAATTGCCCATCTTTGGGTATTGGGCACTGAAATTGATTGGCAATTACTCTACGATAAGCCCCCAAAACGTATTGCATTGCCGACTTATCCTTTTGAGAAAAAACGCTATTGGCTTCATGAAAAGGAAAACATTCAGAATAAGTTTGTTACCTCACACATACATCAGCTTCATCCACTGGTTCACCAAAATATTTCAAATCTGGAAGCCCAACAATTTTCAACAGTTTTAACCGGTAATGAATTTTTCCTGATGGATCATGTGGTAGATGGTCAGAAAACATTGCCAGGTGTTGCATATCTGGAAATGGCACTTGCAGCATGTAGACAAT
>PEAL01000200.1 GCA_002753725.1 Deltaproteobacteria bacterium | reverse complement strand
CCAAAACAGCCTGACCGGTATCCATACCAGAATCAGTAAGTCTTAATCTGAGCTGATGTCTTCGTTTGATATCCCAAACAAGATTATTTTTCAGGCATTGGGCTTGAATGGATTTAAGGCTTCCTCTGATCGCATCAAGATTAAATGGATTAATAAATAAAGCAGTATTGTATAAATCAAGTGCCTGTTTGAGTTTTTGCTCACTAAATAGTGGGTTACCATTTGGATCAATGGACAGATAATTCATATCTGAAATCATATTGCCCTCCTGATCCAGGCCTTTTTTCAATACATCATCACTATTTAAAAAGCCAGTGGCATCTTCATATAACTCAGCCGCCATTTGGCAGAGTTCACTATCTGATCCATGATAAAAGGCTTTTCCAGCAAATGGCTGGCCAAAACTGACAACCATCACATCAGGATTGTTCTCAAATACAGCCCCGCCAGACGACAACGCCAATGTATTATATTGCGAGGAATTGTTTGACAGATCAATAATATTTTCAGATGTTGAAAATATTATATCCGGGGTGCTGCATATGCCAGAACATGGAATGATCCATAAAAACGAAACGATCAATAATTTTTTTAAAATATCGTTTTTCACTGTTTGTTTCCTCCTTATTATCGTTATTCATTTGCTGAAGCTGGTGAAAATGGAACCATGTAAATATGCCCAATAGATGAAACAATTTTATCTTCGAAGATTCCAGAGGTTTGTTCTATGATTTTTCCATGATTATAATCAGCAGCATAAAGGGCTTGTTTGTCAATTTCAATGATCCATTTTTTGGCAAGTTCTTTCCCTGTTGGATTGCTGTAGCTATCTGCCGAAATTTGGAATTCCTGACTTTCAATCGTAAAGACCTGGGCACTTTCAACAGATAAGGTAAACACTGTTCCTGAAGGTATCATTCCCGAAAGAGCATAAACAGGTCGCTGCCAGCCAGAAATGAAATCCTGCTCAGCTTTTGTTTGCTGTAAAACGCTTTTTGTCGGGTTATATCCTGAAATTTGAGTCACAATCGCTTTATCTGCTTGAATCGAAATTGCAAATGGATAGCTGACAGGAATCATGTTGCCTTCCGATGCAGTAAACGAAGCTGCAACAATCCATGTATGACCCACTAAATGTTCAGGAAATAAATTGGGCCTTGCAATTTGTACAAGATCTGCGGTGTCGATTATGCCATCGTTGTTTTTGTCAAACCGGGCAAGATCTTGTTGGATAATTTTTTCTGTTAGAATGGCCTGGCTGGTTGTGTTTTCATCAGATTGGGCCATTGTTGTGGTTGATAATAAAAGTAAAAAAAGAAAGGTTGTTAATTTGTACATTTTTTTTCTCCTTGATATTTATTGATTGTAAATTTAAAGTTAATATCCAGGATTAGCAACTATCATTTGCGTACCTCCTGGATTCCATTCACCGCAACCACAGAGATTACAAACTCTAAAATTACAAGCAGTAAATTGTTTAGTATAATAATCTTTTCTGCAGTCATTTACTTCCATTCTAACAGGACCACATGCGTTATTGGCATTGTCAGCATAGTTCGCATTCGATGCTCTATCTGAATTTGTAGAATGATCAGCTTTTCTTGCATGATCTGAATTAGAAGCATAATCAGAATTCGATGCACGATCAGCAACTGTAGCATGATCTGCTTTTTTCGCATGATCTGCATTCCCAGCATGATTTGCATTCAAAGCATTATCCGCCAGCGCAGCCTTATCTGCCATTTCAGCATGTTTCGCTTTTATCGAATATCCAACGCTTAGAATTTGCTGCCTGGGCAAAACTTCTCCAGCACCATCAATCTTTAAACTGATAAATCTTTGATCAGAAGAAAAGGCATCCGCAATAGATTTTCCAGTGGAATCTGTTGAGCCAAGAATGACATTAAATTGTCCCTGAACAACAGACACATTGTTAAAGATTTGCGGGCCCCAAATTTTTGTACCACCTGTTGCTGCGTCATAAATATTGAATTCAAGTTTGATTGTGGTTAAGGGCTGTGATGTTTTGATAAAACCTTGATAATTGATTAACTGAGGAACAGAACCGGCCTCAATTTTAAATGCAATGACAAATAGCATCATTGCCATTGTTATCATTGTTTTGGATTTAAGCATTTTTACTCCTTTTTTAATAATTAATAATTTAATTCATTAACAATATATTCTGATTAAATAAAAAGATGAGCAATTTTCAACAATTTTTATGAACCTCATATTAATAGACGAACATATTTCAAAAAAACGTTGAAAAAAATTTTATATTTTCAACAACGATTCAATTCAAAACCAATGAATAGCTAAAAATTTATCAAAACAGTAATACTGTTATCTTTGAAATTGGGATGTTGCATCAGATGCCCTATTATTCACAATGGCACGGCTGATCCATTTGATGATGTCACTGGAACCTACATTACTACTGACAGTTATACCAGCACTGCAATTGCGGTTTCAGACATTGATAATGGCCAGCATGATCCTTTTAATAGCGTTTCTGCCCAGGAAATTGGCACTATGACCTTATGAAACCTTTAATTGATAATAACATTCTGAATAAAGTTATAGATGAAAAAGGAAATAGGCTTATATATTTAGGCAGAACTGAGGAATGGTTGAATCAGATTGGTAATATTGCACCTGGAAAAGGTTATTTGGTTAAAGTTTTAAAGGATTGTTCTTTAATATTAAAAGAATAAATAGTTGACAGGATTTAGATTTAGATAACGATGGTGAGGATCTGAAAATGTCAGACCTTGTTTAATTCACGTTTTACATAACTAGTCAATCAAACGGACAGTGCAAAGCAATGTTCCGCTTCGCGTCACATTGCTTTGCACTGCCGGTTATTTGGATGTTATTCGCCTTTAGTTCATTCAATCAAATAATCGAAAATGGTTATCGCTTTAATTTTCAATTTGGGTTAAAGAAATATTTTTTTCCATTTTTCAAAACAGTTTTGGTATTATAAGAAATATCGTCATGCAAAATAAAATAGAGATATACCAGAGTCAAGATAATGAAATTAAGCTACAGGTCAAGCTTAATAGGGATACAGTTTGGCTGAACCGACAGCAATTATCAATATTATTTGATAGGGATATTAAAACAATTGGTAAACACATTAATAACGTATTTAATGAAGGTGAAATTGATAAAGGATCAACTGTCGCAAATTTTGCGATAGTTCAAAATGAAGGAAAACGACAAGTCGAAAGGCAAATAGAGCATTATAATCTCGATGTTATTATTTCTGTCGGATATCGTGTTAAATCCCAACAAGGCACTCGTTTTCGTATTTGGGCAACTAAACGGCTTAAAGAATACTTAGTAAAAGGTTATACTATCAACAAAGAGCGTCTTGAAAAGAATGCTTATGAGCTTGAACAAGCTCTAAAACTAATCCAAAAAACAGTAAAATATCCAGAACTGGATAAAAATACTGGTCGTGGGTTAGTAGAGATAGTCAGTCTTTATACACAAACATTTTTATGGTTACAACGCTATGATGAAGGTTTATTGAAAGAACCTCCTGGACAAAATGGAGGTATTTTATTAACACCAGACGAGGGTATTAATATTCTGGAAAGTCTTAAGCATCAATTGATGGAACGTGGTGAAACAACAACATTTTTTGCACATCCTCGTGAAGATGGTCTTTTAGGAATATTTGGAAATCTCAATCAAACTATATTTGGTGAACCGGCATATCCAACAGTTGAAAGCAAAGCAGCTCACCTACTTTATTTTTTTATTAAAAATCATCCTTTTACTGACGGCAATAAGCGTTGTGCAGCTTATCTTTTTGTAGATTTTTTACACCGTAATAATCGCTTGCTTAATAGTAAAGGGCTGCCTATTATTAATGATACTGGCTTGGCTGCTCTAACTCTATTAGTTGCAGAATCTGACCCAAAGCAGAAAGAAACAATCATTAACTTGATTATGAATTTACTTAGCAGAATTACTACTTGAAGTCTTAAAATTTGCTACTCATAGTGACGCTTTTTGGTAATTGTTAAATCGCAAAAATAGCTTTACAAAAGGGTTCCCGGATAAAACTCAAACCGGGCTTTAGCGAATAACACAGCGCTCCACAGGACGCCAAAAGCAATCGCGTTTTTTACCAGTTGACAAGTTATTGGATAAGGTACTTTCTTATTTCAAAATAAAGTCCTGTTTCGCTTTTGTCGCCTGTGAGCTTAATGTTATAGTGCGTAAACTTGGGGCATAGACTTTAGTTACATTTTTATATTTATTAAATTCATATTTGCTTTACATTTTTTCCATATGAGTTTGATTCTGAGATCAACGCACCCTGTTATCGATAGTCAATACATGCAAGAAGAACTATGATTCGTCTGATAAAATCCAATCCGCCTTGTAAACTCAACCCGCCGATTTAATGCCCGCCCTTCATCAGTATCATTGGATGCCAGCGGTTTTGCCTCACCCATCCCTTTAATTGATAATCGCCCGGGATGAATACCCTGTTGAACAAAATACTGTTTGACCGCTTTGGCTCTGGATTCAGAAAGCTCTCGGTTGTATAAATCAGAGCCGATATTATCGGTATGCCCGGTAATGGTAAAATATGCGTCTAAATCCCTGATTCACAATGCACCTCCTTGTATTTTTGTTGAATTTATTACAAATAATTGTCTTTTTGATGTCTGGCTGACCTTGGACATCCCCTTTTTTGTAGAAAATAACAGTTTTTTTGACCTAAAAAAAGCTTAAAAAACATTAGACAAGATTTTTCTCAATACGTTTTTATTGAAATTATTGGAAATAATTGTTCTATAAATGATAAAAAATTCATGGACACCCCTATTTTTGGACATTTTGTCTAATTTTTACGAATTGAAAGCAACACTATAGACTGATTTATGGTTACAAACAAATACATTTGACTTTGTGTATTAATCTTTGTCTAACTTTATTATACTTTATTGTCTAACCATGATCGTATTTGGATGGTTAGACAACCGGTTAGACATGTTTACTAATGTTCTTTGCAAATTAACTTGTGGTGTAAAGCAACGACAACTTTTATTTATTTAATAAAGTTGTCGTTGCTTTAACTATAATTATGATACAGACATGAATAATGTCTAACTATTGTCTAACTTTAACTGAAGCTCCTTATCTACTATTCGTTTCATTGCTTTTGATTGGTCAAGTTTCTTGCCAATGTAAACACAATGAACCTTGTTCCTGATTTTGCGATAACAGCGATAATAACCATCATTTGCTTTTCTGACATTCCAGCCAGAAATTTTTACTCCTCCTTCTTATTTTTGCTGAAAGGTAAAGAAAGTTGCCTTGTTGAATGTTTTTGTTTACCAGGAAAAAGAAAGCCTGTTTGTTTAAGATTTTTTAAAGCTTGTTGAACAGGTTCAGAGTCGAGCTGTTTTTTGTGAACTTCCCAGGGAGCAAATTCAATGACTTGATTTGTGGCAATAAGCCCGGCCTTAACAAGCGTATCCAAAGCATTTCTGCTTACATTCAAATACTTTTTACATTCCTGTGAAGTAAAAAAATTTTTCTTATTTATAGCTGAAAGCTTTATTTTATGGGCTCTTCTGAAATTGATAACTCTGTCTTTATTCCATCGATAGCCTTTAGGTGTTTGCAAATCGTTCATGTTGAGCACTCTTGCAATTTCAGCATCATCAATGCGAGTGGACAGTTTTTTCATCAATTCTATTAATGAGACATCTGTTTTGCTGCCTTTTTTTCTTTTGCGAGTTTTAACTGATAATTGCGTGTGAGTGCCACCGTTCCAATGAATTACAAATTTTAGCAGATTTGAATCAGAATCATACGTAACAATCGTTTCCTTTATAAACAGGCGTATTAATCGTTTTTTGAAAACAGGGTTCGATTTTTCATGATTCCAAACTTCTTCAAAATGATTACTTAATGAAAGGATAGAATTTTTTTCATGATCAGTAAGAACTTTAATGGATTGTTTTAAGTCAGCCAATTTTTCTTTTGCATGATTGAGATCGACAAGCCGATCATTTAATCTTTCTTCAAGAGTAGATGTTACAAGCCTGTTTTTGGGATCAGCCATGTTGTACTGCTCAAATGAACGATCTACCTGATACTTTGCATTTTCAAGCTCCATTTGAGCGATTTTCAGCATTTCTGCGTTTTCAGACTCAGCAAAATCTAAAGCCTTAATCCCAGACTGAACAGCAAAGGGCTTAAGCGCTTTAAGGATTTTATCTGAGAAGCTTTTATCAACGGCTTTTGTACCAAAATAAAGACATCTTTTTTCACTTTCTCTGTTGTTTCCTCTACAAAAGTAACTGGCACTGCTGGATTTAGTTTTGTAAGTAACATAAAGTTTATTACCACAATGTCCGCATCGAATCAGACCAACAAGAAGCGCCACCCCTTCTCTTATAGCTCCCAGACTTTCATCTTTTTCCCAACGTGGCATGTTTTGAGAGATTTTTTTCTGAATTTCAAGGAATTCATCCCAGGTTACGTAAGCTTTATGATTATCTTTAATGAAAACTTTCCACTCATTGTAAGGCAGATAGTTGCTCATTCGTTTAACCAAAACACCATTTTTGAACTCCCTGATAGTTTTTCTTCTGCCATAGCCATAAACACCAGCATAAACAGGATTTTGAAGGAGAGTAGATAAAGTACCATACTTTGGAATTTCCCAAACAATAGGATTATTATGACCAACCCTTCGAACAGGAAACGAAATATTATTGGTTTTATACCACTGAAGAAGTTGTCGAACACTGGTATGAGCATTAAATTGTGAAAACATCTGGTGGATAGCACTTTGAACACGCTTATCGGGATCAAGAACAATTTTGCTATTATGATCATGGATGTAGCCAGGTGGAAGCACAAATTTAAGTTCACCTCGTTTTGCTTTCTGGATAGCACCTTCCTTAAGGCGAGTTTTAAGGATGGTTAACTCCATTTCTGACATAGTTCCTTTGATCCCGAGGACTAATCTATCATTGGGAAGATTAAGGTCATAGATTTGTTCAAAATCAGCAACAAGGGTATCAAAAAAAGCACATAATTCGAAAAGTTGAGCCCAATCTTTAGAATTTCTGGAAAGGCGTGAAGCATCAACGCAAAAAATAATGCCAACTTGTTTCATTGTGATCTGTGTAAGCAATTTCTGGAATCCAGGACGTTGCGCATAACCAGCAGCAGAGATCCCAAGATCTTCGTCAACAACGATAGGCATAGACCACCCAAATGAAATGGCTCTTTCTCTCAAAGACAGTTGAAACTTTTGACTTTCAGTATTATGTTTCACCTGCTTTGAAGAAGACTGTCTGATGTAAATAAAAGCTGAGCGTTGATAATGAGAATCAGTGATTCTTTGATCTTTTACAAATTGCATTTGAAACCTCCTGAAGATGTGTAGTTTTAAAAAATTGTAAAATCATTTTAGCCATGATAGTAATGATTTCATTTTGAATTTCCTGTGAAGAGATTACTCCGAGAGTATTTGATTTTTTTCGGAGCAGTGGAAGTTGTGTGTGTTTCATTTTCGACCTCCTTTTGAAATAGAATTGGGTCGAAATTATCAAAGTTAAAATGAGATTTGTAAACATCTTTAATCAGCTGGCTGGCTTGCAATAAAGCATAAGGATCAATCGCGGGATGTTGTGAGAGCGAAAAAAGTTCCGCCTCAGGCTCAATCATCCATTTTGGAACTCTAGTACGATGTGTATCATCAACGAAACAAAGATAAGAAGGTTCCGGTCGATTGCTTTCAAAAATTATGGGCAGGTTCCTTCCATAGAAAGGGTGGAATGGGTATTTTATTGTAATGGTTGGGTTATAGGTATTGTTAATGAGGTCTCTATGGTAACAATTTGATGTTTTACAATTTTACAGTTTTCAAAAAAGGGCAAACTAAAACCACATAACAAAGGTCACCTGCCATTCCAATGACATGCCGGCGGTGCGACAGCCCGCCGAAAAGCATGTCATTGGAATAACCGATGACCGCCTTAAGAAGAAGAAACGAACAGTTAGGAAGCTTCTCTCTGCGGAGCAGCGAACGCAAATATTGAAACAGGTGTAATAAAATGTTTTGCGTGCAATAAATAGAGACCTTGATTTATTAATGAAAAAAATCAACAGGTGATAAAATGAAGACAATATCATTACAATTTAATATTCCTGAAGATATATTATACATTAAATGAGACCAGGAATAATTTTGTAAAAAAAATGAGATTATACTCAGCAATGGAGCTTTATAAAACAAGAAAATAAAACACTTTTAATTCATCTTCTTCATCTTTTTCAGCGTAATCCGGGTTCAAAATGTATAAAAGATAAACTGATTGTAAGGGTTTTTGAGGAGTAATAAATTCAAATACTTATATTATCCTTTTTTTTAGAATCAGAATTCTCAGAATGTAAAGAATTTTCAGAATTAAGAATAGTGTTCAATTAAACTGTTATATTCTTAATTCTGAAAATTCATTTAATTCTGATTCTAAAAAAAGACGATCAATTGTAACGAATATTATTTATGCTCCCCCAAAAAACATTATAATCAGAATATAAATTTTTCCTATATTTATAATTAGTTATGGAATAAGAAAAATGCCAAAAATTTGTATTTCAAAATTGTCATGTAAGTTTGAACCCCTTAACCTTACATTTCAAAATTGTCATGTAAGGTTAAGGGGGTTTTCTTTACATTTAAAATTTATCGTGTAAAAAAATCTACAATTGCACTTAATTAATTAAAATAGGAACTGAGACGCAATCATGTTAAAAACACACCAGACCCATCAAACAAATATATCCATTAAAGAAACCAGTTTTATAAAGGTATGCATTTTTACCATTTCTTTTTTGATGTGCTTCACGCAATATCTGTACGCAACGTCAACCCAAAACAAACCCTCACTGATGCTCGCCCATACCTGGAATGAAACAATGGATATCACAAAGTGGTGGATGAGTGAAAAACTGGATGGTGTCCGCGGATACTGGACAGGCAAACAATTCATATCAAGAGCGGGCAATCAATTATATCCGCCAAAGTGGTTTACTCAAAATTTTCCATCTATTCCGCTGGATGGTGAACTGTGGATGGGAAGAAACCAGTTTTCCGAGCTTATCAGCATTATCAAAACGAAAAACGCAGATAAAAAGTGGAATAAAATACGATATATGATCTTTGATGCGCCTGATGCAGATAAAGGTTTTGAAAAAAGATTGGCAGCTGCAAAAAACTGGTTTAAAAAACATCCCAACCCACATGTTGAATTTATCCAACAGGAAATCTGCCTGAATCAAGCCCACCTGAGAAAAAAACTGAAAGAAATTGAATCAAAAGGCGGCGAGGGCTTGATGCTCAGAAAACCAGATTCACCATACATTACAGGACGTTCTTTCGATTTATTAAAAGTAAAAAGCTTTGATGATGACGAAGCCACAGTGATTCAGCATTTTAAAGGCAAGAGGCGACATGCAGATCGAATGGGATCAATGCTGGTTGAAATGAAAAATGGCATTCGATTTAAAATTGGAACCGGCTTTACAGATAATGAAAGAAACCATCCGCCGCCTGTTGGCAGTATCATAACGTTTAAATACTATGGCTTAACGAAATCCGGTGTCCCTAAATTTGCTTCATTTTTAAGGGTTCGTGAACAATTTTGAAAAGAAAGATAAACATAGAATTAA
>PEAL01000199.1 GCA_002753725.1 Deltaproteobacteria bacterium | reverse complement strand
TTTAACCCTGTATATTGGTATTGCATTGGGAACCCTTGCGGGGATTCATCGGGGTAAAGCGATTGATCACCTGACACGAATACTGGCCATCATTGGATGGTCATTACCCACTTTTTTATTTGCACTCATTCTTTTGATGATTTTTTATGGATATTTTGGATGGTTTGGCACTGGAATCATTAGCGATGATCTTCAATTATATTTGCTCAACACCCCTGATGACTTTATTCGATACACCGGACTGTATACCATAGATGGTTTACTTAATTTTAATAGTGCCATTGTGATTGATGCTGTCAAGCGGTTGATATTACCGGTTGCTACTCAGGTTTTTGTGGTTGTTGCTTTGTTAATGCGAATTACACGATCAAGCATGATTGAAGAACTTTCAAAAGATTATATTACAACAGCACGGGCCAAAGGAGCAGACAACCGAACTGTTTATTATAAGCATGCACGAAAGAATGCATTGATACCAGTGATTACGGTTTCTGGTCAGCTGGTTGCTCTTTCACTGGAAGGCAGTGTTGCTGTTGAAATTGTATTCAATCGGCACGGCATGGGATGGTGGTTGGTTTCGTCTGCAACGCAACTGGATATGCCTGTACTCATGTTTATGTGTATGTTTATGGGAATTGTTTTTGTCTTGTCCAATCTGATGTGTGATTTGTTGATTGCCTTTTGGGATCCAAGAATTCGGTTATCAAACTCATGAAACAAAAATGCCTTTCATATATTCGATATTTCAGCATTCCTGCACGGCGTTTGTTGAATAATCCTATGGCGATCATTGGGTTGATACTGCTTACTGGTTTTACGCTCATTGCTTTGTTTGCCCCTGTTCTGGCGCCGCCTAAATATAAATTCAGCCCATACCGCATGCCCCATCAAGGATATTCCACTGTCCCTAAACCGCCTGATGCGCACCATCTTTTTGGAACAACTTCTGGACAGTATGATATTTATTATGGTGTGGTATGGGGCACACGAACAGCATTTAAAACCGGTTTGTTTGTTGTGCTTGTGGCAGCCTTTATTGGCGTGTGGGTTGGTGTTGTTTCTGGATACTATGGGGGATGGATTGATGAAATTATCATGAGAATGGTTGATATCGTCTGGACCATACCTTCTTTGATTCTAGCGATGGCATTGGTGGTTTCTTTTGGAAGAGGTCTTGAAAATATTATGCTTGCGCTGGCGCTGGTTAGTTGGCGATGGTATGCGCGGGTGATTCGTTCAGAAGTTCTTAAAATTAAACAAATGGGCTATGTTCATGCCGCAAAAATCATGGGAGTTTCCAATTTTCGTATAATGCTTCGGCATATTCTGCCCAATACGATTTATCCCATTATTATTATGGGTACACTGGAAATGGGATCCATCGTGATTATGGCATCATTTATGAGTTTTATTGGTCTGGGGGCCCCAAAAGGGTATGCAGACTGGGGGCAAATGATTGCACTGGCAAGAAATTATATTGTTGGCCCACAGGAAGCACCTTTAACGTATTGGTACACTATCTTTTTTCCAGGCGGATGTATTGTTTTATTTGTTTTAGCCTGGAATTTGATGGGAGATGCCCTCAGGGATATTTTTGATCCCAAAGGATAATAATTTTACTCAAGTCAGGAATGATTAAAAAAAAGAAAGGTTGAATGATATGAAACAATGGATTGGCATCGGTGATATTCATAACAATGTTTCACAAATGGAGCATATCCCTGAATTTATTCATGCAGATGGTATCATCATTCACGGTGATATCACCAATATGGGGGATTACAACACAGCAGCGTCCATGATTTCCCAAATTTCACAAAAAAATGCTCACATTTTTGCCCAGGCTGGGAATATGGATAGTTTAGACATTCAGGCCTACCTTGACAAGAAAACCCACACGATTCATTGCAAGGGGATTGAAATATGTCCGGGGGTTGGACTGATGGGCGTTGGATTATCATCCCCAACACCATTTCAAACACCTGGTGAAGTTCCGGATGCGCAATTGGGTGAATGGCTTGAAGAAACCTGGAAACACATACAAAATATGCCGCATACCATCGTGGTCACCCATGACCCACCCTTTGGCACAAAACTGGATACCATTTCAGGGGGAGGACATGTGGGCAGCCAGGCTGTTTTAGCATTTATAGAAAAGCATCAACCCGATATTTTATTGTGCGGTCATATTCATGAAGCCAGAGGAACGGATACCATTGGACAAACAAAAGCAGTCAATCCAGGGCTGTTTGCCGAGGGTGGGTATGCTTTAATACAGTATGATCAAGGGGCGCTCGATATTGTGTTTAAAACAATCAATCAATGATCACAGTGATATTCATAAAGCCATGCAAGAATAAGAACGGCATTTAATTGATTACTGAGAGAGGAGAAAAACGGGTATGACCGTAAACAATCGACAATCCAATACAATTCTTGTGGTTGATGATAATGACAGCAACATTGATATTCTGGTTGAAGCTTTGGGGGAAGAATTTGATATCAGTGTTGCACTGGATGGAGAAACAGCTCTTGAAGATATTGACGCCAATCCTCCGAGCCTGATTCTTTTGGATATCATGATGCCTGGAATTACGGGTCTTGAAGTTTGCAAGCGCCTTAAAAGTAATGATCGACTCAGTAAAATTCCTATTATATTTCTGACAGCCATGGGTGATCTTGATAGTAAGACATTGGGCTTTGAACTGGGGGCTGTGGATTATATCACCAAGCCGTTTCAACTTCCTGAACTGAAAGCCAGGGTGAGAACGCATTTAGAATTGAAAAATTATAGAGATCACATGGAATCTCTTGTAAAACAACGAACCTCTGAACTGGAAAAAGCCAATGAAAATCTAAAAGAACTGCTCAAAAATGAACGGCAATTGACCATTGATGCCAAAGCATCGGGTGAGGCAAAAAGCAATTTTATCAATATTGTCAGTCATGAACTCAGAACACCGTTGAATGCTATCATGGGTATGAACGAGATGCTTTTCACAACAAAACTCACTTCAGAACAAGATGAGTATGTTAACATTGTCAAAGAAAGTTCCCAAAATTTGCTCGGAATCATCAATGATATCCTTGATTTTTCAGATATTGACACCGGAAAAATGAACCTTGAAAAAAGTGATTTCAGAATGGATGAGGTTATCAGAGATATTGCAGATATGATCGCTAACAAGGATGCAACATTCATGATTGATATTGCACCCGATACACCCAATCAACTCATTGGCGACCCATTACGCTTAAAAAAAGTGCTTGCTAACCTGATTGATAATGCTTTAAAATTTTCAACAAACAGGGCTGAAATTACTTTAGGTTTAAAAACGTCTTACCCGAAATGGAATCCCTTGAAGACAACCTGTTCTTTTTATGTAAAAGACAGGGGCATTGGACTGACCAGTGAAAATATTGACTTGTTGTTCAAAGAACCTTTCACGCAAGTTGAATCTTCTTACTGTCGAAGTTATGGTGGAATGGGACTCGGATTATCCATTTGTAAAAGTCTGGTGGCAATGATGGGTGGAGAATTGCAAGTTGAAAGCGAACCCGGTCAAGGGAGTATTTTTTCCTTTACTGCGCAGTTTGAGAGACGAATCCAGGGAGCTCCTCCCTTTGAATTTCCATCAGGGGTGATCAATTTAAAAATGATCCAATGATTTGGACCATCTTTAAGCACGGCAGGACCGAATATGAAAACAATCATCCTTTATAGTCTATTATTTTTGACGACAGTGTCATCTGTATGGGGCGGCACCATTCCTGAATGGGAAAAAAATGCTCTGGATGACTTATATGAAAGCACAAATGGGGTACAATGGCTTCGAAACGATGCCTGGGAAGACGTTGATAGTTGCCAACGATTTGGCGTCACCTGTGATTCGGATGAAAGCCATGTTGTGGGGCTTAAATTATTTTATAACCACTTGAAAGGTTCGTTGCCAGAAAGCCTGGGCAATTTGACTCACCTGCAAACATTGCTTTTGGCGGGTAATACTCTTTTAGGCGAATTACCACAATCCATGAATCAATTAACAGCTCTGACACACCTGGATTTAAGCGATAATCAACTGGATCAGTCGATTTTTTCTAAACTGGATCATTTAACCAACCTTTCGTTTTTATCTGTCTCAAATAACTTTTTATCCGGTGGTATACCGGAAACCATTTCAAATCTCAGCGCACTGGTACACTTGAATCTTTCAGGAAATAGCCTGTCCGGGAACGTACCGGCCAGTATATGGCAGCTATCCCATCTGATTCATTTGAATCTTTCTGATAATCAGCTCATGGGTGAGGTTCTCGCTGATTGTGGATCTGCCACATCTGTAGACTATTTAAATCTAAGTAATAATACATTTTCCGGTACGATTCCAGCGTGCATTGGACAATTGACATCCCTTTCAACACTGTATCTCTCTAACAATCAGTTTTCAGGGGCTATTCCAGATGCCATTTCCCAATTGAGTCAACTGGTTTATCTTTATTTGGAACATAACCGTTTGGAAGGAAATATTCCGCAAACACTGGGTTCTTTGACAGAGCTTCAAATTCTTCGTATGAACCACAATCAATTGACCGGTCAGATCCCCGAACAATTGGGAAATCTTGACCAACTGATTCGTCTTGATTTGAGCAACAATGAATTATCCGCTGGTATTCCAGAATCTTTAGGCAACTTGTCTCAGCTTGAAACGCTGTACTTGAACAATAATCATTTGACCAGCACATTACCTGTACAGCTCAGTCATTGTAATCATTTAAAAATGCTTTTTTTGTCTTCAAACAACATTCAGGGGCCTATACCTGACGAATGGCTTGCATTAACAAGTCTGAATGATGCCTATTCTGATTTTCGCTGGAATGCCCTGTGGACACAAAATCCATCCCTGAAAACATTTATGGATGTAAAACAACAGGGGAGCTGGGAAAGCACTCAGATCACACCGCCTCAATCATTACACAGCCAAATTGATTCTGAGACATCGGTTATATTATCCTGGGAACGTCCGGATTTTCTCCCATTTGATGGCAAGTATGAAATTTTTTATGCGCATCAACCCGATGGCCCGTTTGACTTGTTTTTTGAAGTCAGTGATATGCAATCTCAGACCATTACATTAAACAATATAGAACCTTGTATTCCCTACTATTTTCGTATGCGGACAGTCGCCGATCCACATATTAACAATGCCAATCGTGTGGAAAGTATATTGAGTGAGACCGTTTTTATCAGTATTCTCTCTGATTTTCCACAATCGGAACGTGAGGCACTGATAGCGATATATCAGTCAACCAATGGAAATAATTGGACACATAACAGCGGATGGATAGGGCTTACGGGTACAGAATGCAGTTGGTATGGCATTGAGTGCAATACTGATAAAAATCACGTAATCGGCATTCAACTGGCAGATAATGACTTAAGGGGTGAACTTCCTCAAAATACTCAACAATTGACCCATCTTGTACGCCTGGATTTACGTGCCAACCAACTGAGTGGTCAGATCCCCGATGGTATTGGCACGATGAACGCATTGACTCATCTGGATTTGTCTGCCAATCAATTTGAAGGCATTCTTCCGGATTCATTGGCTCAACTGAACAATCTGGAATCTCTACTTGTGTATGATAACCATCTCTCCGGCACGATCCCTGACAGCCTTGGTGCACTGACTGCTCTTAAGCGGTTGTATCTGGAAAAAAATCATTTTACCGGAACGATTCCTCAAAATTTCTATCGGTTGATCCATCTGGAAAAAATACGTATCCATAGCAATCAGCTTATTGGTTTGATTCCAGATACGTTCTTGCAATTAACATCTTTGTTGGAGGGTAACAGTGATTTTCGATGGAATGGTTTGTATTCAAACAATTCAGCTCTTGTGACCTTCTTAAATGCCTGTCAACGGGATGGTGCTGATTGGACAAGCACTCAAACGATTTCTCCTGCTGATGTTCACGCAGGACCTTCCCTGGAGAATGGGATTGACCTCATATGGACACCCATTGCTTACAGTATTGATACCGGTGGGTACAAAATTTTTAAATCCATGTCCCCGGAAGGTCCCTTTAACCTGTATTATACTACAGCAGATAAAACAATGTCATCCCTCTTAATGTCTGATCTTGAGACAGATATCCCCGGTTATTTCCACGTTCAAACCATTACACACAGCCATGATAACAACAAAAATACCCTGGAAAGTCATTTTACACCGACAGTGGAACTTATTTATACCCTTCATCTACCCAGAGTCTCTGATATTATCGATCAAACAATATATCAAAACAGTTCCATTGATATTTCTTTTTTTGTGGAAGATGATCTGGTTCCTCCAGACAATTTGACAGTTTCTGTCATATCTTCAAATACTGGATTGATACCTTCGGATTATATGAGCATCCTGGGCACAGGTTCAGAACGAACCCTTCGACTATCTTCAGCTGAAAACCATGTGGGATCAACACAATTGACGATTATTGTTGAAAAAGATGGGCTTTATGCACAAACATCCTTCACACTAACCGTGCTTGCTGTTGAGAAGCCGCCGCCCATACCAACAGGACTTAGTATCGTATCAAATTCCGGATATGTTCGACTGACGTGGGACCTGATTGAAATTCCTTTTGGTGTCAGCTATCGTGTCTATCGAAGTACAGGCACGGAAGGACCCTTTCGATGTATTCATAAATTTCCTGTTGATATGCACCGCATCCTTGTGCAAGACAATTTCATTGATCCCAATGTAGAAAATGGACAAGTGTATGTGTATAAGATCAAATCAGAACTCAATCATATTGAAAGTCTTGATTTTTCAAATGATGTTCAGACCACTCCGAACAGCGTTAGCACGATGCTCGGTGATATCAATGGGGATCAGATGAAAAATTTGACAGACTTGATTATCGCGTTACAGGTCATTGCAGAAATTCGCCCACAAGGGTATGTTGTGGTTTATTTAAACAGCATGCAAAATAGCGTCGGGTTAGTCGATGCTCTCTATTTATTGAAGTATTTGGTACAGTTTTAGATTATTTGGGTATTCGCCTGACCCCATTCCCCCATTCCCGCAATTGGCTAATTATCAGACATCAAATTAGGATCCTGATCAACCTTCTGTGGTTGAATTAGATTGGAATACATATCAATCACACGCATTAAAGCTTCAGGAGGGTCACTTGCCTTAAAAGTTAATGTGATATCAATAATTTCCGGTGAGCGGCCTTCGTTATTACCATTTTTTTGCTTTGGAGACAGGTTTACTGTGAATGAAGCACGTTCAGCATTTGAATTATCAAGTTCATGGGTGGCCTTTTTTACATCTGATTCAGAAGCTCTGACAGACAATTCCACCTTCATTTCATCCAGGGCCAAACCTTTGGGGGCTACCAGTGATACAAGGGGAATATTGACTTTATAATTATTCCCCATATCAATACTCACCATTTTGGCCTTGTACATGGCATGACCGTCTTCGTCCGCTTTTTCCGACCGATCAAAAAATTGATCAAGCATCAGGAGATATTGTTGAGCAATCATGGCATATGTGGTACTTGCCGCATGATGCAATCCTCGAGTAATGTCAGTAAGATTAAGCTTTAATAATGGTTGACCGGTCTTTTCTAATTCTTTCTTAGCCATATTTTCTCTCCATTTTTGTGCAGACTTTAAGCCTCCATTTTAAATGAATGTCGTTCGTTGGAAAGTTCTCCGGATTGAACTTTGACGTATATTTTTCCGGCCCTATTATTTGAGTCAGTCATAACAGTCTCTCTTGATTTCAAGTAGTTTTTTATTAGTTCACGTTCATCTTCGCTGGTCCATCTTTCCGGTTTCTTTGAGATGCCTTTCTTTTTTAATATCTTAACAGCACTCTCTAAGCATGAAAGAAGTTGACCAGGCCCATACACAAACTGATCCAATAACAAAGCAACACCATATTCAGAACTTATAATTTCCTCAATTATATTTCTTCCAATCATTAACTTTTCGTTTTGATAAAAGGTTTTTATTCGCGCAATTGCATGTTTGATCTGAACGTGCCTCATATCATCATCATGAGCTGCAAGCCAAAATCTATAGATGATATTGAGATCTCTGAGTTTTTCTTTCTGATCTTCTGTGTTGAGTCTTTTATTATTTAACAAAAAATATCCCACAGGTGGCCAGTTAACCGGATATTTCAAATCACATATATCAAGTCCTACAGATTTGAAATATTTATCAAAAACTTTTTGTTTTTCTCGTTTTAAATGGGCAAGAAGAGCCGGTAGTTCTCCAGGATTGTTTGATGTGCCTGCTGACCACTGAAATATGCCGAAGCTTATAAATGTATCGTTACTTGTATTAATGGCTTCAAAATTACTTTGATTGGGAGACACGGCTTTAAGAACATTTATTACAGATGGTGATGTATTAAAAAAATGTTTTTCAGCATTTTGTTTAATATATGCCATAATGGATGTTTCTCCAGAATTAATAATCCCTTCTTGGAATTTTTTGCCAAACTTCTCACCATCAGGGGTTATAGCGTAATCACCAATTATCTGACAACGATCTGAAGGAGGTCTTTTTTTTGTTACTTTTTTTGTTACTTTTTTTTTAGTCGTTCTTCTCTCATGTACAGAATCAATGAGTTTTACATAATTAATACTGACAAAGCCATCCTCTCCGTCTACCTGTACCTTAAGATGATTAGCTTGTTTTTCCATTACCTTTATAATTGTGTCATTAGACAATGTTTTTAAAATATTATGCCCGGGCTCTTCATACATATTCAGGCTTAAACCTTCAGGAACTTGCACGATCCCTTCTAATAAACTTCCAGATAAATCAGGCTTAATATCTGTAGTTTGTAATGTTTTTGCATCTGTTTTTGTTTTATCGCCAGTATCTTCTAATAAACTAATGGATAACTCAGGCGTTATCGGCTCAGAACTTTTAACATCATTTTTATTTTTATCATCCTGATCATGATCTTCAATCTCGTTTGCTCTTCGACGTATAAAATGAGAATTCACATATCCAATTTCTTTATGGACTTCTATCTTCAGCCACTCTCCCTGATCTTCCAAAATAGAAATTTCCTGGCCAGGCCTTAGATGAAATTTTACATCTCCTTCAAGGTCTGGTCGTGAGCGGAAATTTAGTAAGACTCGAACGATCCCGCATTCGATTTTATTTGTTTCTTTATCCATAAGAGTCTCCTGTATAATTCGTCGTTATGATTTTTTACTATGTAAATGAATCAATTGCGTTTTCCATTCATCCGCGTGTAGAAGCACAGCGGCCTTCTGGTTATTATCCCAGACAGAAGAATCATTGCCCCAGAAAAAGTGATAAGCCTTTCCCCCCTTTTTGAGTTGTTTCTCTCTGTCTGCTCCAGCCTTTGAAAACAGAACTATATAGTCTCCAGCTTTTACTTTTTTATCGGGAAACCAAAAAACATTCTTAACTTTATTGTCTAAATGTTTACCGTCAATGGTTACACAAAAAATTAGATATCCACCGATATTAGTATCTTCCGATGCTACTAATACGACACATTCTTTATCTAAATTATTGAAATCGCTAATATTTTCGATTCTTACTTTCACATTGGTTCTCCATTTCATATTTAAACCCCAAAATCACTAAAATATCGTGTTCGATATTTACATCGCTCAACTGTTGAATTTTTGGCATCCTTCATATTGCTTGAAAAGTAGTTAACACTTTATCAAGAGACGCACG
>PEAL01000198.1 GCA_002753725.1 Deltaproteobacteria bacterium | reverse complement strand
GAAATTAAAATGGAGAACTTACTTTTCAAGCATTCCTTAACAATCAAAAAGGATTATATTTTCTTCGTGGCATAAAAAATGCTCACGCCAATCATTGAGGACGTAACCCAATTGAAATACAACCACACAGTGGTTAAAAAAAACAATAAAGAGGAGGTTTTTTATGAAAACAGCTCAGTATGTACTGACATCCATTTTAATCTTATGTTGCAGTTTATTTTTTAAAATGGGCCTGGCAGAAGCTGCCCGCACAAAGTTTATCACCATTGGTACCGGTGGCATCACAGGGGTCTATTATCCTACAGGTGGTGCAATAGCTCGTGTGGTTAATAAAGAACGAACGAAATACAATATTCGCTGTACTGTTGAATCAACCGGCGGATCTGTTTTTAATGTGAATGCTATTATGTCCGGTGATTTGGAGTTTGGGGTTGTTCAATCAGACCGGCAGTATCAAGCTGTTCATGGCTTGGCTGAATGGCAAAGTAAGGGTGCGCAACAAAAACTGAGAGCTGTTTTCAGTATTCATCCGGAATCGGTTTCTTTGATTGCAGCGGATGATTCTGATATTAAAACAATCTTTGACCTCAAAGGAAAACGGGTCAATATTGGGAATCCAGGTTCAGGTCAACGTCAGAATTCCATCGATGCCCTGACCAATGCTGGCATTAATTTCATGCGTGATATTAAAGCAGAACAGGTCAAAGCGGCAGAAGCCCCGGGGCTTTTACAGGATGGTCGAATCGATGCCTTTTTTTATACTGTCGGGCATCCCAGCGGTGCAATTAAAGAGGCGACGGCTGGGGCAAGAAAGACGCATTTTGTACCCATTGAAGATATTTCCGGGATTTTAAAAATGTATCCCTATTATGCAAAATCCATCATTCCCATAAAACTGTATCCAGGTGCTTCAAATACCACTGATGTGAACACCTTTGGTGTAAAAGCAACCTTTGTGACATCCATCGATGTACCCGAAGATGTGGTTTACGCTATTACCAGAGAAGTGTTTGAAAATTTTGAAACATTTAAAAAACTTCATCCTGCTTATGAAATTTTGACACGAAAAAATATGTTAGATGGATTGTCGGCAGAAATTCATCCGGGTGCAATGAAATATTACAAAGAGGTGGGCTTGAAATAAAGGAATAATATCATGAATGAAATAGATGCTAAACCGGATGACATTTTAGAAGAAGATGGCTTGGCCTATGCCAAACGGCTGGCTGAAGAAGAGGAGGGCATCGGGCGTTTGCCTGTTGGCATTTCAGCTTATTTCATTCCAGTCATTGCTTTTTCCTGGAGCATTTTTCAGCTTGCCATTGCCAGTGTAATCATTCTTGATAGTGTGTATATTCGGGCCATTCATCTCGCGTTTGCCCTTGCACTTGTATTCTTGAATTATCCCATGTTTAAACGAACACGTCTGGGACTGAAATTCCTTTCTATACGTGATCGCATTCCCTGGTTTGAACTTATCCTTGCTGGCCTGGCTGCATATGCAGCACTTTATATTGCCTTTGAACGTCAGGAATTGGTTACCCGCTATGGCTCGCCATCAACAATGGATATTTGTGCAGGTATTCTTTTGATGCTTTGCCTTCTTGAAGGCGCACGACGGGTCATTGGACCGGCTCTTCCTGTCATTGCGCTTGTCTTTTGTATTTATGCCTTTTTTGGCCCTTATATGCCGGATTTGATTGCATTCAAAGGCGTTTCTATCAACCGGTTTATCGGTCAAATGACCTTGTCAACAGAGGGTATCTATGGCATTCCTCTGGATGTATCTGCAACCATTGTCTTTTTGTTTGTCCTTTTTGGTGCCATGTTAGATCGTGCAGGGGCGGGACATTATTTCATTCAATTGGCCCTGAGCCTTTTGGGTGGCTTTAAAGGCGGCCCTGCTAAAGCAGCTATTTTAGGCAGTGGTTTGACAGGACTGGTTTCAGGCTCAAGTATTGCCAATATTGTAACCACCGGAACCTTTACCATCCCTCTGATGAAAAAAGTTGGATATCCCGCCCAAAAAGCTGCTGCTATTGAAGTGGCGGCCAGCACGGATGGTCAACTGGCACCTCCGATTATGGGGGCTGCTGCATTTATTATTGCCGAATATGTCAATGTTCCCTACCTTGATGTGATCAAAGCGGCTGCAATTCCTGCCTTTGCTTCATATGCGGCCCTTTTTTATATTTCGCACATTGAAGCATCTAAACTTGGTTTGAAAGGGCTGCCCAGAAATGAACTTCCGCCCTTTTTTCAAACACTGTTCAATGGTATTCACTATTTGATTCCACTGGTCTTTCTTTTAATTGAATTAATCGTATTTCGTCATTCGCCAGAACTGGCAGCATTTAAATCCATCTGTATCATGGCGATCATCATGATTTTTCAGCATCCCATCAAAGCATTCAGAGATGAAAAACCATTATGGCCGGCCTGTCAAAAAGGAGTGGTCGATCTTTTCAATGCTTTGGCCGCAGGCGGCAGAAATATGGTGGCCGTTGCGCTGGCAACAGCTGCTGCTGGTATTATTGTTGGTGTTGTGGCTTTGGGGCTTGGGGGACTAATTACGCAAATCATTGATAGCATATCCATGGGAAATATTTTTTTGATGCTTATTGTAACCGCATTTGCCAGCTTAATCATTGGCATGGGATTACCCACCACTGCAACATATATCGTTATGGCATCATTAACAGCTCCGGCAATTGTGACCATCGCACAACTTCAGGATTTCGCTGTCCCGCTGATGGCAGCACACCTGTTTTGTTTTTATTTTGGTATTCTGGCGGATGATACACCGCCTGTTGGTTTGGCGGCATATGCAGCAGCAGCGATTGCTCGATCCAAGCCAATCCCTACAGGTATTCAGGGCTTTATGTATGATATTCGAACAGCCATTCTACCCTTTATGTTTATCTTCAATTCAGATTTAATTCTTCACAATATTGATAACTGGTCTCAGGGCATACTGATATTTCTTATGGCATGTATGGGAAATTTTGCTTTTGCTTCTGCAACTCAGGGATGGTTCATTGTCCGAAACCGATTTTACGAGATCCCCTTATTCTTGTCTGTTACACTGATATTGATGCGTCCGGATTTAATTGCTCAATGGATAGGATTACCTCACGATCAAAGATATTGGACTTATTTTTTAGGACTGGCTCTTTTTGGTGGCATTTATTTATTGCAGGCAATGAGAAAAAATTCTGATTAAACGTTTTTTTCTTAACCAAGTAGGAGTTTTTTATGAAAAAAATAAGTTTGAACGTATGGGGAACAAATCTTCAACCATCATCCTTTTGGATCATTACCCTCCTGTTTGTTTGTCATTTCTTGATCCCACAATTTTCATGGTCAACCACTGATCAACCATCAGACCCCATTGAACAAGCAAAAAAAGAAAGTCTTCTCGGGCGTGAGTTGTGGCAAAATCAAGATTATCTAAAAGCCATCGATCATTTTGAACAGGCTGGAAATCTGGATCCAAAAAATGAAAATTATTTCAGTAATGCAGCAGTGTGTGCCATATATCTCAAACAACCAGAGCGGGCGGTTGGTTTTTTGAAAAATGCGATTTCAGCCTGTATTTTAAAAAAAGATTACGCAAAAATTGAGCAATATAATGAACAAATTGGAGAAGTTCTTAATGTTTGGCCGGATTGGGCAGAACAAAAAGTTGAAACTGTATCAGAATTACCGGATGAAGAAAATGTGATCAAAGCACAGCAACAATGGTATGCATTCATGAACGAAGTACAGAATATTCAGCATCGTAATGATCCGAGGTTGATTGAAATTCTTCAAAAAGCCGCTGATATTGCAGAAAAAAATTTTGGTGCCGAGCATCCTGAAACTTTGAACAGTATAAAAATGCTGGCTGAAGTCTATATGGATAACGAAGATCTTGAAACAGCGGCAAGCCTTTTTAAAAAAGCATCTGAGGGCATGATAAAGGAACTTAATGCACAACACCCTTTAAGAATTCCCTGTCTTAGGAACCTGGCAACCATTCATGAAACCCTGGGGAATTTTGATGAAGCAGAAAAATACTATATTGAATCACTCACCATTTCAAGGCAGGGAATGGGCGTTGATCATCCAGAATCTTTGCTCAGCATGTATATGCTCGCCATGTTTTACATTCAACAAAAAGAACTGCCAAAAGCCGTGGCTCAACTTGAAGAGCTCGTTCCCCTGTATCAAAATCGCTTTGGCATAACACATCCAGATACACTGGTATGTATGGATGATCTTGCAGCCTTGTATAAGCAGCAAGTTAAAACCGCATCTGCTGAATCGTTGTATCTGTCCATTGTGTCACAAAAGGTCAATATTTTTGGTGAAAAAAATACTGAAACACTCAAAACGCAACTGGAAATAGCAGAACTGTACCGTCAAAAAGCCGAACTTTCTAAAGCAGAATCCCTGCTTGCGAAAACCATAACCTTTGCTCAAGAAACAAGCGGAGAGAACAGCCATTTGGTGTATGATCTTAAAACTGAACTGGCACGCGTGTATGAAGATCAGGGGCGATTGTCTGAAGCGGAAACATTGATGGAAGCTTGCTATCAGTTTGATTCCAAAACCCTGGGCGAAAACCATCCAAATACGTTAACGGATTTAAGTCATATTGCCAGCATCTTACGCCATCAGGGCCAGCTTCAAGCTGCTGAAAAAATATTTGAAAAAGTTTATCAGCTTCGACAAACAGCTCTGGGTGAAAGTCATCCTGATAGCATCGCAGACCTTAACAATCTCGCTCTGGTTTTTGAAGAACAAGGCTTGTATGAACGAGCAGAACCGTTACTCAAAAAAGCCATGAATCTTGCTGAATCTGTTTTAGGTCTTCAACACATCACAACCCTCGCAACGATGAATAACCTGGCGCTACTTTATGAAAGTCAGGGCGTTTTCAATCGTGCGCGCCCATTGTACTTAAAAGTGATTCAAGCCTATACGGATTTGTTAGGAAAAGACCATATGAATACCATTGTCAGCATTAATAATCTGGCGTATTTGTATATGCTTGATCAAAAATATGATGATGCCCTTGAGCAATTTAAAATTGTTTTTGAGCGATGGAATGAACACTTAAAATCCAATCATCAATACACATTAAAAGCCATGAACAATTTAGGCCGTGTGTATCATAAATTGGGAAAACTGAATCAGGCAGAGCCCTTATTACATCGCGCTCTGGAATTGAGAATTTTAAATTTTGGTGAAACCCATATGGATGCTATCCGCTCAACCATCGATGTTTCAGAGTTAAACATATCTTCTGGAAAATTCACAGAAGCGGAAGTGATGATTAAAAAGGCCATTGATTTTTCCACTGCCACTCTGGGACCGCATCATCCATATACTTTTGAGGCCTTGAATGTTCAGGCGCGTTTATTTGAAGCTATGAAAAACAAACAAAAAGCCAGTGAAACTTATGCCGTGATTTTTGAGCGAAGAAATCATTTTTTTGAACGTGTCCTTTGGGCCACCGGAGAAAATGCAAGAAATGGTTACATTCAATTGCATAAACATGAGCAGGATGCTTACCTGACATTTTTATCTGAAATGAAAACGCCCGAAAGTGCCCGGGAAATGCTTTTGGTCAGTCTGAAACGCAAAGGATTGTTACTCAAAATTGCTTCTGAAATTGAACAGGTCAAACAAATGCTTGATAAGCCTGAGCTCAATCAACTCAGCCAACAATTAATGGATAAAAAGAAAAAACTGGCAGCCTTAACCCTGTCAGGCCCGGTTGAATCAGGTGCAAAACAATTTTTATTGACCATCGAAAAACTGGAAAATGAAATTGAAGAACTTCAGGGCGAACTCGGACGCGCAAGTATTCGATTCAAAACCACTCGTCAGGATTTAAACCCAAACGCCGTTATCGATAAATTGGGAGATAATGATGTCCTGGTTGACTACTTTATCTATATGAATCATATCATAGGAAGTCTTCAACTTGTTGCCATTGTTGCACAAAAATCAGAATCCGGTGAGCCTGTTTTTCAAAAAGTTTTGTTTGGAAATATGTCTGACATTCACAAATGGGTTGAAAATTATCGCAGCACGATTCAAGATGAAGATGCCGATGAGGAAGAAGTCAAGGAAGAAGGGAATATTTTGTATGGGAAAATGTGGCAGCCCATCATGAAATATTTTAATGAAAAGACATCCATTTATCTTGTCCCTGATGGTATTTTAAACATTTTGCCTTTTGACGCCCTTGTTGATGAGGATGGTGAATATCTCATTCAAACCTATGAACTGAAAATGTTGTCCTCTGGACGAGATTTATTGCTTTCTGATGAAAAAGTGTCTAAAGGAACATTTATAATTATTGCCGGCCCAGATTATAATTCAGAATATTTAGCACAAACAGAAACCGTTCAGGACATTAAACGCAAACGTCGAGGCAAACGAAACGCTGATCTTATGAAAGGGTTGAGAATGGGCTCTTTTGGCATGCGTGGTTTATCCTTTGCTCCGCTTCCAGGTGCTGAACATGAGGGCCAGGAGATCAATGAACTGTGTAAAAAAGATCGCACCACACTCTTATACTTGAAAAATCAGGCAGAAGAAGAACAATTGCGTCGCATTGATCAAACACCTGATATTCTTCATATTGCCACCCACGGATTTTTTCTGGCATCTCAGGAAAATCTTACCAAAAGGTTGATAAAGCTTCAACGCAGCATGGAACCTTTGGCAATGATTCCACCACCAGGTGATAATCCTTTATTGCGTGCCGGACTTGCTTTTGCTGGTATCAATAAAAATGCACAATATCTTGGAGAAATTGATACGGATAACGATGGTGTCCTGACTGCACTTGAAGTTTTGGGCTTAAAACTGTTTGGCACGCGACTGGTGGTACTATCTGCATGTGAAACAGGTTTGGGTGAAATTCATGCGGGAGAGGGTGTTTATGGTTTGCGCAGGGCGTTTCTGGAAGCTGGCGCTCGCACTGTACTTAATTCTTTATGGGAAGTCAGCGATAAAGGGACACAGGCCTTGATGACAGGCTTATATAAAAATGTTTTAAAAGGGATGTCTGTTAGACAAGCTTTTCGAAAAGTACAACTTGAAATGAAAAACTCCATTGTCTGGAGTCATCCATATATCTGGTCTGCTTTTTTTTTGGTAGGGAAATGATGAACCTGAAGAAATTGTTTTCTTATTGAGTAATAATGAAAGAAAGGAAATGGTATGCAATTATTGGATAAAACAATCCAAAATATTCAACCGATTGATCAAAAATACATGCAAATTGCTTATGATCGCCTGGACAATCAGGCAAGACCCAATGGAAGTCTTGGAAAAATAGAACATATGGCGGCCCGTCTTGCAGGAATATATCGAAAAATAGATATTCAATTGCAAAATAAAATGATTGTTGTGTGCGCAGGGGATCATGGTATTTGCGAAGAAGCCGTTAGCTGCTTTCCATCGGATGTAACGCCACAGATGGTTTTAAATTTTATTCAAGGCGGAGCATCCATCAATGTTCTTGCAAGAGATGCTGGTGCAAACGTTCGGGTGGCAGATTTAGGCGTTAATTTCACTTTTGATCCTTCATTGCCATTGTTTCATAAAAAAGTGGCTCATGGCACTCAAAATTTTGCCAAAATCCCGGCCATGACACGAGATCAGGCCATTTCCAGCATTGAAGCTGGAATTGAAATTGTTGATGAACTGCTAAAAGAAAAACCCATTCACCTGTTGGGAACCGGTGATATGGGAATTGGAAATACAACGCCATCAACGGCAATTATTGCCTGCTATAGCGATCTCCCTGTATCAACGTTAACCGGCAGAGGAACAGGCATTGATGACCAGGGACTGGATCGAAAAATAAAACTCATTGAAGACAGTCTTGCATTGCATCAACCCAATGCTTCCGATCCTATTGATGTACTCCATAAAGTCGGCGGCTTTGAAATAGGTGGATTGTGTGGACTGATTCTGGGGGCTGCTCGTCATGGCCTTCCGGTTATTTGTGATGGCCTTATTTCCACAGCCGGTGCCTTACTTGCCGTTGAGTTATGCAAAACCTCACGCGATTACTTGTTTGCGTCCCATCAATCTGTAGAACGTGGCCATCAACATATGCTTTCTCGTCTCAAACTGGACGCCCTGCTTCAACTGGATTTTAGATTGGGTGAAGGCACAGGAGCAGCATTGTGCATGAAAATTATGGATGCTGCCACACGCGTGCTTGCTGAAATTAAAACATTTGATGAAGTGGGGATTGCCAATGCACAAAAATAGGATCAATGGTCTTCGGTAAAAAGAATGTCCAGTCTAAATCATTTTAAAAGTTTTTTCACCTTTCTTCTCCTAAAAATCAAAGGAAAAGAACCCGTTCGAACAGGGCAATGTCATCAATGCGGACAATGCTGCAGGGCTTTTCGGGTTAAATCTGAAGGAAAATGGATAAAAACGTCAAAACAATTGGATATCCTTGTCAAACAAAAACCAGAATATTCCCGATTGATCATCTCTGGTGAATCAGAGGGCTGTCTTGATTTTACCTGTTCCTGGTTAACACAAGATGGCTCTTGCAAAGACCATGAAAACAGACTGTCCATTTGCAGAGCGTATCCTGGTACAACACGTTTTTATACGGGGAATAAACTTCCTGAACATTGCGGATATGTTATCAAGGCGGCTGTTCCATTTGAGAAAGTATTGCAAAAAAAAATCAGGCGCATGACTCACAGCAACTGAGCCACATACATTACATACATTTTTTATCGGGAACATTCCCCAAAAAGTCGGACATTTTTATAGTGCGACACGATTCCTAAGGAATACTCGAAAAATAAGTTCCCCATTTTAGATTGGAGTCCCAAAGCTTTAGCTTTGGGAGTTACAGACAAACAACGCATTGAAAATCTAAGGAACTTCCAAAGCTAAAGCTTTAGGACTCCACTATTCATCGAATTAAGGATCGTGTCTCCGAAATTAAAATGGGGAACTTATTTTTCGAGCATTCCTAAGGAACTCCCAAATATAGAGATTGGGGACTCCAAGCGGGCGAACCTATTCATACGCCTGGAATGAAATAAACCTCCTTCAAGAATACCGCACCGCACTAATCAGCGAGGTGGTAACAGGTAAAATTGATGTCCGAGCTTGGAAGGAAGAAGTATAATAGTGCAAATCCACATGAAAGGATTGTCATTAAAATGATAGCAAATCCAGATTTCAGGTTTCTGTGTTTGCAATTCATGACAAGATATAGTAACAAAAAATTATACTCAATTGAAACTATACATGCATTGCAGTTTTACACGATATTTCAAAAGGAGAGGTATTCATGATAGACTTCGAACTATTAAGATCTTGGTGCTTACAACTTCCTGAAACAGTTCTTGAAGTTAAAAAACAAAAGGAATATTACAAAGTCCACGATAAAACATTTGCGGTAATTGATTATGACCGCATCAGAGTAAAATGTTCGATTCAAGATTATCAGACAGCAATTCTCAATCCAGATATTAACCCCTCAAAAAATTATTCTCAATTCAACTGGATTAGCATTCATGATTTCCAGCATCTATATATTGAAGATTTTCATGAATTTATTATCAATTCCTATGAAATAATTGTAAAAAGTTTACCAGAAAAAACCAAAAAAAAGCTTTTGGAAAAATTAACCCATGACATTGATTCGCCATGGAAAGATGTTCTGAATGTTTTTTTTAAAGATTTTTTGGAATTTTTTGCGCCAGATATTG
>PEAL01000197.1 GCA_002753725.1 Deltaproteobacteria bacterium | reverse complement strand
TGATACGAAAAAAAAGTATGTTATAAGGGATACCGTTGAAAAGAAATTTGAATACAGTGCTGCAAAAGTCAAAGAATACTATATTATAGATACCAATAAAAAAAATACCGCTTTTTATCGATTAAATGCAAAAGGCAAATATGTTAAAATTAAACCTGACAAAAATGGTGTTATCCGTTCAAAAATTCTTCCAGGATTTCAATTCAAAGAGGCTGATCTTTATCGGTGCCCGGATTTAAAGGAACTTATGGAAGATGAGATTTATAAATCGTTTATTCTTTTGGATTATCAAAGGCAATGTCAACAAGTTAAGCTTGAACAAATAGCTAAAGAAAAAGAACGAAAGGCTAAAGAAAAAGAACGAAAGGCTAAAGAAAAAGAAAGAAAAGCTAAAGAAAAAGAAAGAAAAGCTAAAGAGAAAGAAAGAAAGGCTAAAGAAAAAGAAAGAAAGGCTAAAGAAAAAGAAAGAAAAGCTAAAGAGAAAGAAAGAAAAGCTAAAGAGGAAGAAAGAAAAGCTAAAGAGGAAGAAAGAAAAGCTAAAGAGGAAGAAAGAAAAGCTAAAGAGAAAGTAATGAAAAAGCTTGAATTAATGGAGCGTGAAAACAAATTATTAAAACAACGACTAAAAGATCAAGGATTAACATATTGAAAATATTTATGTAAGGAGTAAAAATGGCATCAAATTTTGAACCGCAATGGACTGAAGATGCACCTGTCAAAGGGTCGTTTCGGTCAATTTTTAAATGGGGAGCGCCCGATCAGTTTAAACATCCAAACAAACGCCTGTTTGCCATGTTAAAAGATGTTTTTCAACTGACGGACGATGATTTTAAGAAAAAACAAGATGAAGGGCATGAAGCGGTTGTTTGTAAGCATCCGATCAAACTGGATCAAAAACATATTGACTGGTTTATCGATGTGGTTGGAAAAAATAATGTCAACACGGATGATTATTCCCGTGTGAAATATGCCTATGGAAAAACCCTTGAAGAAGCGCTTAATCTTCGAAGTGGTATTGTTAAAAATGTACCAGATGCTGTCATTCATCCAACTTGCAAAGCTGATATTAAACATATTGTAGAATATTGTCACACTGAAAAAATTCCGGTGACTGTTTATGGTGGTGGTTCGTCTGTAACACTAGGGCTTCAATGCCCAAGAGGTGGGATTTCACTGGTCATGCAGACCCATATGAACCGTGTGATATCATTTAATGAAACCAATCAGACCATCACTGTTGAGGCTGGCATGATGGGGCCAGAATATGAGCGTATTTTAAACAATGCACCGGATACCCTCAATGGCAGCAGAAAATACACCGGCGGGCATTTCCCTCAGTCCTTTGAATATTCATCTGTGGGGGGATGGATTGTCACCCTGGGATCAGGTCAGCAATCGTCGTATTATGGTGATGCTTGTGATTTGGTTGTCAGCCAGGAATATGTCACACCTGTAGGAGAGATCAAAACACTTGATTTTCCGGCAACGGCAACCGGGCCTAAAGTCAATGATATCATGAAAGGTAATGAGGGTACATTTGGCGTGCTGGTTCATGTGACATTGAAAGTTTTCCGATATATGCCTGAAAATTCTCAGTCATTTGCATTTATTTTTCCCAATTGGGAGAGTGCAGTAAATGCAACACGAGAAATTACTCAGTCAGAGTTTGGAATGCCCTCGGTTTTTCGGATTTCTGATCCCGAAGAAACAGATGTTGGCTTAAAATTATATGGTATTGAAGGTTCTGTTTTTGATACCTTGATGCGTGTTCGTGGATTTCAACCCATGCAACGTTGCCTGCTTATTGGTCAGGCAGATGGTGAACGCGATTTTGCTATCAATGTGAAAAAAAAGGTCAAAAAGGTTTGCTCAGAACATAAAGCCATGTATTTGACCGGATATCCTGTCACACAATGGTCACATGGCCGCTATATGGATCCTTATATGCGAGAAGATTTGAATGATTACGGTATATTGATTGACACATTGGAATCTGGTGTTACCTGGGATCGACTGCATGATCTTCATCAGGGCGTTCGTGCCTATATCAAAGGATATCCCCAAACCGTTTGTATGACTCATGCATCCCATTTTTACAGCCAGGGAACCAATCTGTATTTTATTTTTATTGTAAAAAATAAAGATATTCAGTCCTTTATTGAATTCCATCGGGGGGTAATCAAACAGATTGAGCAAAATGGTGGATCTCTCAGTCATCATCATGGTGTCGGTCGATTGATGGGCCCGTTGATGGAAAAACATCTTGGAAAATCTCAAATGGATGTTATTCGAACATTGAAAAAACATTTTGATCCCAAGAATATCATGAATCCTGCTGGTACAATGGGGTTGGATGAAATCTGATCAAAAACGATCCATACTCATCGTGACAGCAGCCGTGGAGGAGACAGCACCGATCCTATCCAGACTATCAGATAAAAAGTCTCTGCTAATTGGTGGAAAACAAACCTTTTCTGGTTGGATAGTCGATCAACCTGTTACCGTTGTTCAATCTGGTATTGGCATCGTAAATGCTGTCCAGGCGGTTACTGCTGCCATTGAAAATATGTCTATCAAGATGATCATTAATACCGGTTGTTCTGGTGTGTTTGCCGCTTCCGGTCTTGCTATTGGTGATATTGGTATTGCTACAAAAGAAACATATATTCATACTGGCGTGGAAATGATATCAGGGCATAGCCCTTTAGCACAACTCCCATTTCCATTGATTCAGACCGTCAATCAGTCTTATTATGCCGAGTATCCAACAGATGTCCATTATACTCGGCATACGCATAATATTCTGAAACAAGCGTTTTCCCTACAAAATATTCAGATTAAAATGATACCCTTTATTACAGTATCAACACTCACGGCAACCCCCGTGAGTGTAACTGTTTTGTATAACCTCTATAAAGCGGGTATGGAAAATATGGAAGGGGCTGGCATTGCTCATATTGCGATTCACTATCGAATCCCATTTATAGAAATTCGAACGGCTTCTAATTATGTTGGAGACAGGGAAAAAAAAAATTGGCGGTTAAAGCAAGCTTTTGAGCGTTCGGCACAGGCCATAGATATCTTGATGCGAAAATGGAATGATAAAAATATTGACGAATCTTTGAACAGCGTTTATTGTTGAAAAATTTTGTATAGATTATAAGGAACCAAAAATTTAATAACGTTCCCATTCTTGCATCCCATATCAAACGTTTCAAAAAGGTGATCAAATGAGACAAAACAAGGTTAATTTTTTTTTAACACTATTTATACTATCTATAATCATTGGCGGGCTGGTCTTCAGTCCTGTTGTTCATGCTCAGAATGAGAATTCTTTACTGATGGAGATCAGCTCAGAAAATTTATATGATGGCAGCATAAAGGTGTTGTTTATTCTTAGTGAAGTTAATAACCCTAAAATGTTTTTTTACAAGGGACGAACTCCAAAGGTTGTGTGTGATTTCGCCAATGTGTCCATTAAATCTGGTTTAAAGGAAGACATTCGCGTTAACCAACGATATATCAAAAACGTTCGTATGGGAGAACATCTTCAACCAGTACGTAAGGTTCGAGTTGTTTTGGATCTTGTACCAGGGAAAAAATATTCTGTTAAAGAAATACCACCTGAGCCCAATATCTATTCCGTTATTATTCGTTCTGATGATGAAAATCAGCAGGAAAATAATGATGATTCAGAAGTCACCGAAGATTCCATTAATGAAACAGATACGTCTTCGACATATCAAGAAAAGTTTCCTCCAATAACGACCAGTACAAGTATCACAACAATTCCTCCGACAACCATTGCTGAATCTGCGGAACAAGCGGTTGACACCTCTAATGAAAGTGATAGCGAAGACGTATCTTCTGATATCAATGAAGACGAAAAAGATACTCCTGACGAAGATGATATCGAGGATGAAGAAAACAAAACAACATTAAAAGATAAATCCTGGCATGAACGTCTGCTCAAAGCTGCGGAAGGACAGGAAGCACCGAATAAGTGGCCGATTAAAACATCTTTCGGCAAGCTGAAATTAATTGCGCATCTGGACACAGATCCCAATGGATTTTTAAGTCTCAAAGGATATGTGATCAACATGAGTGATGATTTTTTTTATCAGATTCAATTGGATTTTGACGTATTCAATACAAACGCTGATATTGTTGAGCAAGTATATGGAGAATTTTTCAATGTTGAGCCTGGTGAACGTCGAAAAATGAACCTTCATATCGGTGTGAGAACGGCATCTAATTTTTATTTAAGGAATAAATTATTCTGGTAAGGAATTACGATTAATACCCATCTTTGTTGATCTTTTTGCTCCTTTTTAGATTGGAGTCCTAAAGCTTTAGCTTTGGGGCGCATTCCCAAAAAGTCGGACTTTTGATTTGAACAAATACCAATAACAAACCTATGTCCGAGAACGTGTAGGGGCAGGCCCCTGTGCCTGCCCTCAAACAAAAACCGAGTATTCCTTACTTATAAGTCAAGTCCCAACTCAAACCAGCATCTTTCCGTTATCAAAACCCAATATCCCTGATCAGGCTTCATGGTGTCTGTTTGTCTGTACTCACCATTGACATATTCATAGATAACCGCCACTGCATTTGAAGGTTCAGTTTTCGGCGTTTCTTCAGTATAAACCGCTCCCAACATATGCCAACCAGCTTCAAGTTCAACACGATAAAAATAAAAAGGCTCACCGCATAGTTTATTGATGTGTTGATTTTCCATGTTTACCCAGTACCCTTTTCCTTCCTGCATACAGTCATCCGTGACATAACCACCGTCGTCATATCCACAGATAACTTTTGAATCAGGAAATAAACGGTTAGGAAGACAATCAGCAGGTTTTACTTTCAGAGATATCAAACTATATGATTGTGGTAAATTCAGATCATAACAAAGACTGTCTTTATTTTCATAGTGAATCGTATAATAATACGTTTTATTTTCTCCGGTAACCCAAAAATTTGAAACCAATCTCATGTCCGGAATAATCGGTTCTGAGATAATATGATCGCCTTGATACATGCTGTACTGACCTTTTTCCAGGAGTTGTTCCGAAAGCCACCATACTGTTACACTTGATGGCTCAGGATTTCCTTTATTGCCATGAGGATTGATCCCAATAGTCCAAATATACTCACTGCTGCCAATAGGTTCAATAACCTTTTTGTACTTGATATCTTTGTAAATACCGCTATCACACGAATAATAGGGTGGCATGGGGGTTGCTTCCAATTGCTCATACGTATCGGATACACCTATGGTAATACTGCTTTTATATTGTCCTGCAAATTTATCTGCCAGGACATTGATATCGCAATGAAAAGAGGAGTCATTTTTTTCAAAGACTGCCGTTACATCTGTATTCTGATACAGATGTCGAGATATGATATGTTCTGTGCTGCGAATATCACCATCCCATGTTTTGAACTGAAAGCCATTCTGACCATTTGCCTGAAGGTTGTATACTTCTCCAGCTGACAGTGTATGACAACAGGGAGTGCTGATAGGGATATCATTCATCAGTATGTTTCCTTCTCCTTGCTGTTGTATGCATAATTGAGGACACTTACTGATAAAATTGGCTGTTAACTGAATATCCTGGTTCATTATCAGTTTAACAGGATTATCTGTGCTTGTTGGCGTTGACCAGAATGAAAATTCCCAACATGCATCTGGAATGGCCTTAACCTGGATGTCAGTATTGGGTGTAAAACGCTTGATCAAAGGCACCTTAACCGGAGGATCATCATTGATTTGAATACTTCCCTGTCCACTGGCAAGAATACTAAGCTCCTTTCCCAGGGGCTGATAAACAGCCTGAAAAACTGTTGTTTCATCACAATTTACATGAAGGCTTACATTTTGAGGATGGGTCCACAATGATATGGGATAGAATGTAATGGCATAGTCTCCAACAGGCAGGTTGTTTATGATGGAGCCACTGTCTTGCCACTCCGAATCTTGTGTTTTCCATTTAGCTTGCTTAGAAATACCGGTATCAGCAAGAATGTTCACCATTAAACTGCCGGAAGCTTCATATTGTAAAATAGTGACCACGTATGGACTGTTAAGCGTGCCATCTGCGTTAAATTCAATCTCGGCACGGCGCCGGGTTCCAAAATTTTTTTCATATGACAGATAAACCAAATTGTTTGTTTTTGTATTGGTAATACTGGTGATTGACATCCAAGGTGCATTTTTTACCTGAACGGACCAGGGATGACCCACCCCCACTGTTTTTCCAGCACACTTTATTTGAACAGGAAAAGCAGCATAACCCTTTTCGGCAGAAACTTCCTGTTGACTTGGAACAACAAAAATCATGGGATTATCAACGTAAATAAAATTTGTTTTTGTGATACACTCTGTCATGCTTTCATTTCCTATGGTCAGGCAAACCGAATAAATACCAGTATCCTGATATGTAAACGATGGATTTTGGCGGGTATCATCGATGATGCCATCTGCATTAAAGTCCCATTTCCAAAACGTGGGACGACCGATGGATTGATCCCTGAAATAAAGAGGTTCACCCACGCCTGTGACAGTTCGGTCTACAATAAAATCCGGAACGAGTTTGTGGACTTGCTCTTGAATAACGATATCTGTTTCCCAGGTTTGAAAATTATGCTTGCTGACCACCACATGAATACTTTCTCCCATGACCAGTGATCTTGATAATGCAACGCCACTCGTATTAACTTCAGAAAAATTTTTCCCCAATATGCTATGCTCTTTACTGATACATATTAACGCACCCGGTTCATCAATAGAAAGTGTTACTGAGGTTGCCCCTACTGTAAGTGTTTCAGGAAAAAAAATGTCAAAGGTCCTGGGGGGTTCCGTTCGAATCTGAAGGGTGGGATCGCCAAACCAGTGAAACATTTCAAAAGATATCTGTCGATAAAGATCATCATTGTATTGACTGGCATAATAATATTTCCCATAATTGAGTACATTTCCCATCTCCCACATGGGATTATCAAATGGCGTGTTTGCTGCCTGATAGTCTGTATTGAAATTTGGCCAGATGGCATCTATCCATCCCCAAACCAGACGATCATTATGTCCACTATAGGACACGCGAGTCGCAGCAATAACGCCAATAGCTCCTCCTTTTTCATTTCGTTCCCATGCTTCTGAAAAACACAGTTGACTACTGCCAGTGGTTTCATCGGTTTCATCATCAAACCATCCGGTTTTACAATTGATACTCAATACGAAGGGCAGTTTTTTATGATTGGACAGCTGTAATACATCTTTGACATCATAGGCAGGATCACCCCATCCTGTTGAAGAGCCATGATCACGATGGGTCACCAGAAAACTTCCACTGTTGATTGCATCGTTAATATTTTCCTTGCTGCCAGTCCAGGGGAATACTGGTTTCTGAAGTCTTGCGGGTACAGGTGCGCCACTCGTACCCGCCAATCCACCCCCAAACCATTCTGTTGACCAGAACAACGGCATGACATGATGCTCGGTAACATAAATCCGCTTGACTGTATATGCTGGAAATGGATTGTTTTCCATGAACAGGGCTATGTCCTCGGAGGTTTGCGCAAAACGACGATCTGCTTTACCATCCTGATTATCATCCTGAAAATATGCACAAATTGTGGCATTGTGATAAAAATTAGTGTTTGTTTCAAGCCCTTTTTCATAATGAATCGTATCGTCTACACGTTTCAATGCCTGTTCATTGGTATCTACACTCATGCGTCCTATACTGATATCCGGAAAGTAATCATCTCCATCAACCGTTGTATAGTATAAATCCGTTCCGATTTTTCCACCACTATAGGGATGTGTTGTTTCGTAATTGACCGGTATATATTCAGCATCTCCCATGAGCAATATATACGTGGGAGGATGCGTCCAGCTATCATAAGCGGTTTGTATGTATGTTCGAAGTTCAGATGACGTTTGACCGGTATCTGTGGTCGTTTTGACAATACATTCTATGCCTTTCTGGATTTTCCAGGTCTGTAGCTTTTGAGCGGCTGCTAAAAAATTGGGATGGGTGATAATTAAAAACGTATGACCGGTTTCAGAAGCCATGCGTTTTCTTGAATTGGGATCCATCATCGCTTCTGTGGGAAGGTTTAAAAACATTTTTTTAAACATATTATCAAAGGGTTCGCTTCGGAGTCGTTGATCAATACTGATATCCCCCTGGGCATCGAGAAAGTTAATTTTAAGGCGAATGGTGGGATAAGCGGTAATTTGATTGATGGATGGCTTGTATTGCACTGGACATATTCGAAAAATATTAAATCGTAATCCACGAATAACATAAGGCCCTTCAAGAAAAAACAGGCGTGTGGGATAAAAAAATGGTGAAAAATAAACATCTGGGTCATACTCAAAAAGGGAATTTTGCGGGCTGGATTCCATTTGCGGTGCCTGTGTCGGGTAAACATGAATATTATCCAATGTAATAGCTTCAGATGATAGTTCTTCAACTGTGATACTGGCATTTTCCGGAAGAGCTATATATCGTCCGAACATGGGCAGTCTGGGTTTTCCAACATCCTGGGTAAAACCACATCCTGGGATTTCTAACTGCTGAAATTCCTGACCTTCATGATGAACCGTTTTAGAAAGCATGCCATAAACATTTATTTTAATAACCATTTCATTGGAAGTATTGTTTTCAATTTCAACATTGGCCTGTTGCGGCTTACTGGAGGTATCTCCAGGATGAAATGAAATCCATTGAGCAATGCTTAATGATGGAATCATTAATAAAAGATAAAAAATAGTTAATGAGGTGAATGTTTTCATTGGTTTTCCTTTCTTTGGGTTGTGGGTGCCTGTTTTTACACCCGATATTTTTTGGGCAGGCGCGGGGATTGTCTTGCGATGATATATTAGTATACGTCAACAGAAACAAATTATGTCGTTTTTTTTATTTTTTTTAATGTATGATCGTTCAATTTTGGTTTTTCATCGCATGATTTATACCCTCTATCTGGAATTTTTGTAAATAATAAAAAAATTTCCGACATAATTTGTTTCTGATGCCGTATCTATGATATATTAGCACTTATCATGAATAAAAGAAAATATATCCATTCATCAAGATTAAAAGGAGAATCAAAATGCACAACAGAAATACACTGATTATCACTACCTTTATTTTTAGCTTATGTTTCACGCTTGTATCTTACGCTGATAACTATCATCCGGCAGATACAAACAAAGATTGGAAAATTAATCAACAAGAATTTCAGGCGTATAACGATGCATGGAAAAATCATCTTTCATGGCCTGCTGGACCCGACCCTATTCCAATGGAATATGTTTCAAGGGCAGGATTCATTTTAAAAAAAAGTGAAGGCTATAGATTTGTGAGTGTGTCTGAACCATTCTGCTGGATTTCTTATCAAAAACCCACGCAAACTCAAATCACCAACACCATTGGAATGGTGTTTAATCTTATTGAGCCTGGCCTGTTTACAATGGGCAGTCCTTCAACTGAAAGTGGCAGAGGATCTAATGAAAATCAGTATCCAGTCAGAATAACCAGAGGATATTATATGCAGACCACCGAAGTAACACAAGGCCAGTGGAAAGCTGTGATGGGGTCGAATCCATCCTCTTTTTCTTCTTGTGGCGATACCTGTCCTGTTGAAAGTGTATCATGGAATGATATTCAAGAATTTATTCAAAAATTAAATGAAAAAGAAGGTATTGATAAATATTGTCTTCCAACTGAAGCAGAATGGGAATATGCAGCGCGTGCTGGATCACCCAGTGCTTTTGCAAATGGTGGAATTTCCCAGACAGGTTGTGAGATAGATAGCAATTTAAATCTTATGGGATG
>PEAL01000196.1 GCA_002753725.1 Deltaproteobacteria bacterium | reverse complement strand
TTAGAAAGAAATCGTATGAGCCAGTATTTTAATACAGGATGATCGGTTCGTTTTAGCCAATCCGATGCCAATGCCGTGTCTTTTTGAAATTTTTTCAGATGTGGATATTTCAACAGTGCCACCCCCTTATGCCAATCATTTTGAGAAAAAGCCTTTTGAAATGACTGTTGCCAAATTTTCGAAGTCATAGGGGTATTTTTTTCAGGTGGAATTTGTAAAATAACAGAACCAATAAAGATACATACAGTACCAACGACAAGCCATTCACTTAAAACAGGTTGAACCTTTGCAAGACGAACAATCCACAAAAGCAGTCTCATAAATAAAATATAAACGAAAACCGGGCTCCCACAAACAAGTGATATAAAAATGCATAATCGATAGAATTCATTGGCATCTGTACGCTTTGAAAGTTCTAAAAAATACAATTTTGTTTCTTTTAAAAAATCCTGAATATTTGCTTCCAGGATCGTTTCCCCGCCCATTTGAAAAACAGCGGTCTGTTTCTCTATTATCAACACAAGGTCAGCCTTTGTTTGATCAGGGACAATAAGGTAATCAAAATCAATGCATTTTTTTTTCATTGATCTTCCATGACGAAGTAACTGAGAGGTGACGTTTTTTGGATCACGAACAATGACATGACAGGTTTTTAGCTGTTTTAATGAAAAAGGCTTGATAATTTCACTTGGAAATAATGTATAGCGATAATAAAAATCATTACAGGTATTTCCAAAGCTATTGGGTAATAATAAATAATCCCGTATGGAAATAAAGGACACCGACCGGCCTGTCCCCAGGATGAATAGTGCTGTAAACACAAACGGGACAATCCAGAACAGTAGTGGCTTGTTGATGGCAGAATCAACACCGGCTGGAATAACACCACATAGAATAAACACTAAAGGCGCTAAAAGGATTAAATACCACGAAAAAGGACTCCATCCATTTACATTCGACTGAAAGAATGCAAGTCCCCATTGAAGAAGGATACATCCGAGTATCAGTTTATTTTTATTTGTTTTATGGACCCAGAACCATGATAAGAGACAGGTTATAGCAATGATTCCCAATCCAATGGTTCCGGTAAAAAAAAGCCCACTGAAAAAAGCGGTTTGTATGCTTTCCAGATGTGAAAGAACATGAAGGTTAGGTATGGCAACATAACCATTGGCTTTGACAGCATTGATTTGTTCAGCTAATCGAAGGTTCGAGCAATACACCTGAATTGTGGCAATGAGTTGAGAGAGACAAACGCCGCAACTTGTTATCAAAAAGAGTCGATAATCTTTCAATGTTTCACTTTCAAACCGGTTCAAAAGACATTTTAACCAGCTCAGTTTTTCCCCCAATGGGTAAATTTTCTATTTTAACAATCAACTGTCGTTCATCGATAGAAACATAGAAATAAGCTTTAAAAAAATATCCTTTATAACCTGAGGCTGAAAATAAAATTTTTTTACATGAAAAACGGCCTGCCGGTACATTGACGATTGAATCGTTCAAGATCTGCACATACAGTTGATGCGTTTTGATCATTGGAAATTCGGGTAATCGAATCAATTCAAATATAAAGGGGGTGTTTTGCTTTAAATTCATTGTTCGTATCAGGCTCGATATTTCAACATATACGTTGTTTTCAAATACTTTCTGATTGGAACACTTTTTTCCATCCCAAAAACCTTCCATTTCAAAATGCCCATCTTTTGTAAAGGTCATCTGCATGGTGTTGGGCCCGACATGATACTCAATCAATCGGGGATAACCATCTGATGTGCTTAACACATCCCAGCAATGGTTGCCGCCCGGGGCATATACTTTTGGGCTGGTGTAATCTCCGCAAGATTCATACTGTAAAAGATCTTCTGTTCGATGAACAATCACTGTTTCTTTGTAGCTTTTTCCATTGATTTGAATTGTATAGAGGAGGTGTTCTGTTCCTGAAATTTTTGCAATTGACACCTTGTTAAAGATCAAGCAAAAAAAAAGAGTTTGAACCATCATCCCACAAACAAATGATTTATGAACACTCATTCACTCTCCGCAGTTATTTTATCCGTTCGACAAAAACGAATAACCATATCTTGAATAATTTGTTCTGAAAATGGCTTGGAGATAAAAGCATTACACCCAATATCCATGCACTTTTTTTCCACATCTCCATTGTTATCTGCACTTAAGGCCACAATCGGGGCAGGGGAACATCCATTTTCTTTTTCATACGCCCTGATCTGCATGACGGCTTCAAACCCATCCATTACAGGCATTTGAAGGTCAATCAAAACCAGATCATACGCACCGCTCTTAAAGTAGTCCACACAAACTTCACCATTTTCTGCCAAATCAAGAACACAGGGCAAACGTTCCAGATAATGCCCAATCAACAGCATATTATTGGGGCTGTCATCAGCAGCAAGTATCTTTATTTGTTCATGAAAAACAGGTTGATCTTTATTGGTCATCAACTGTTTTTCTAAAGACACTGCTTTGTGCTGGATAATGTCATGGGGGGATGTGGGTAATGTCACAATAATCTGTGTGCCATCCTGTTCGTTTGAATGAAAACGAATCGTCCCTCCATGCGTTTCTGTAATGAGTTTTGCACTGTATGTTCCGAGTCCTGTGCCAGTCTTTTTGCCGCTGGTGGTATATTTATCAAAAAAACTGCCGCGTATATCCTCAGGAATAACACCTTGATTGGAAACAACAATTTCATGTCCTTCCTGACATAATGAGACATTGATCGACAGAGTTTGATGTTTCGGTGATGCCTCAATGGCATTTTTTTTTTTTTTGTCAAACACTGTTTCAAGCAGTAATTTCTCACCCAAGATTGAATAGACATCCTTGTCATTCATGGAATTGTTTTGAATAAAAAATTCCATGGTCAACTTTTTATTGGTGAACAACTGAAAAAAATCACCCTCAATTTTTTTGAAAATGGCAACAAGATTGCACGGCACCGGATGAAATAAATATCTGCCCTGCTCCATTTTAAAAATATCCAGAGAATGGTTAATCATATCCAGCGCCTGCCTTCCACTGGCCTGAATTTGATCAATCCATTTATTTTGCTCATCACTAAAGCCATCATTTAACATTTTGAGCATATCCGAAAGTCCAATAATGCCACTGAGTGGATTTTTCAAATCATGCCGCATGATACGATCGACATCCTCACGAAGCTGCCGCATTGCTTTTCGTTCAGAGATATCTCTGAACAAAATCCACAAGCCGGAATCATCTTCCTCAGATCGCCACAATCGCATTTCAACGGGAATATTCGTACAATCCGTTTTTAATATTTCACTTTCAAATGCTTCACTATACCCGTTGACAACCACCTGTTGCGTAATCATATCATTGACTTGAGATTGCTGCTTTGTCGCCAGGAATTCAGTCAATTCCTTTTTGATCAGGCAATCAACTGATTGCCCAAACAGTAATTCCGCACCAGGGTTGGCATCTTTAATTTGAAAGGATGCATTAATTCTCAGGATAGCATCAATGCTGGAAACAAAAAGCCCTCGATATTTTTTTTCATTTTGTCTCAGTTCTTCATACAAAGCTTTTAATTCAGTTGTTTTTTTTCGAAGACTGATTTGTGTTTCTACGCGCGTGAGCAGCTCTTCTGCTTGAAAGGGTTTAAGCACATAATCCACAGCCCCCACTTTAAACCCTTTGACCACATCAACAGTTTCTGTTTTAGCGGTCAGAAAAATAATGGGTATGTCATTGGTTCTGGGATTGGCTTTGATTTGACGGCAAGTTTCAAAACCATCGATACCAGGCATCATGACATCCAGCAAAATCAAATCAGGCATTAACTGTTCAACACGCGCCAACGCCTGTTCACCACTCATTGCCGGTGTGATCAAATACTGATCCGCCCCCAGGATATTACCTAAAACCTGAAGATTTTTAGGGACATCATCGACAATCAATATCAATGGTTTTTCTCTTGACACATGGTTTGGCTGAAGCATATGTTTATTCCTTTTTCTCCAGTATTTTAATCAAATCCGGATATGCGGCCAATGTTTCCGGTAACATTTCCATATCAAAATTTTTAGCCTGGCTGATTAGCTTTTTCCCCCAGGATGCGACCATATTCACCATGTATTCTTTACCAAGATGAATCATTGTTTCACCAAAGCTTTCAATGTCTGTAAAAATGAATTGCTGACTGGTCTGCTCCCAGGTGGTGTAAAGGTCTCCCTTGAGCTGTTCGATCAGAGCATTCATTTTTTGAGGATCAACGTCTTGTTTCTGTTGATCCGAAATAACCTGGGCATCATCATTGCCAACTGATTTTGTTGAATCATCATCTGCTATGGTATGATCGATATATTTCATCAATATTCTGATAACATCTTCTGAACCAACGGGTTTTTGTAGAAGATCATTACATCCGGCATCTTCAATCTCATGAAGATTTTCTTTCATGACCGATGCTGTCAAGGCGATCACAGGGATAGATGACAATTCCGGATCCGCTTTGATACGTTGTGTGGCCTCATATCCATTCATGATGGGCATTTTCATATCCATGAAAATTAACTGTGGACGAACTTTCCGGGCCATTTCCAGAGCGCGTTGCCCATTTTCTGCATCATAAATATCAAAGGAATAGGGTGATAAAAAATCCCGAAGGAGGATGCGATTGGTTTCAATATCATCGACACTCAAAATCGTTGCGGGTTTAAATTGAACATCAGCCAATTGCAGCACAGGCTTTGATATTTTGGGCAGTACAGATGCCACATCAACATCCTTGAGCAATATAGAAAAAACACTCCCTTTTCCAGGCTGACTTGAAAGTTGAATTTCTCCCCCCATCATTTCAACCAGACGACGTGTTATGGCCAGTCCAAGTCCAGTACCGCCAAATTTTGCATGACTTTGACCATCCTGCTGTCTGAAGGCCTCGAATATTAATTTCTGTTGGCTTTCAGGAATACCTGTTCCGGTATCTTCAACAGCAAAAATCAAATCCAGTGCGCTTCTGTCTGGTTTAGAATACTGTTGATGGACCGATAATTTAATAAAACCTTCTTCAGTAAATTTAACAGCGTTACCCACGATATTAAACAAGATTTGACGAAGTCTGGTTTCATCCAGAATTAAACTTTCATTTAAATTCTTCGCAACTTCCGTTTCAAAAGCCACCTGTTTTTTTTCACACTTGGCTTTGAAAATATTGATGATATCACTGAATATTGAGCGTGGATTGACAGGCATCAGATCCAGGGTCATCTTTCCAGCTTCGATTTTAGACAGGTCTAGAATATCATTGATCAAACTTAACAGTGTTTTCCCGCTGGATGAAATCGATTGAAGCCATCGTTTTTGTTGTTCATCGGTCATTTTCTTTTGCAATAATTCGGTAAAGCCGAGGATTGCATTCATGGGAGTTCGAATTTCATGACTCATATTGGCTAAAAATTCACTTTTAGCATGATTGGCATCATCGGCCTGTTTTCTGGCTTGTTCCAAATCTTTATTGAGGTCAAGAAGCTCTGCTGTTCGCATGGAAACCTTTTCTTCCAGATGATTTTTGTGGATTTCCAGGGCCTGATCTCGAACATGGATTTCATGAATCATGCTGTTAAACGTTTCTATCAAACCGCCCAATTCATCATCATCACATTTGGTTGCTCGAACCGAATAATTCTTATTCTGGGAAATAGATTGCGCCACTTCTACAAGATGTAAAATAGGATCGGTAATCACTTCCATATAGCGGCGTGATAGAAAAATGGAGATAAAAAAAGCAATGCCAATAACACCGAAGGCAAACCCCAGACACATCAAACACAAAAAAATCAGATGCGTCAGATCAACCTGGACATACAGCATACCGATACATTTTTTTTTCATTTGAATGGGCTTGAACAGATGCAGTCGCAATCGATTGATGGACAAGGATTCTTCAAAATTTTCAGCAAGAATCGCCCTTGAAAATAAATCCGGATCATTTGGATTTTGGTCTTTTTTGTGATAGCGGGCAAATAGTTGACCGGGCGTTTCCATTATACAGGCAGCAATCACATCTTTTGCCACTGTAAGCGATTGCAAACGAGCGTGAGCAGCGTCTGCATCACCAAAATACAGTGGGGCTTCGCAGTTCATGGAAACAGATTCTGCTATGGTGGATAAAAATTCGCACGTCGCCTTATGAAAAATGTGAAATTCAAGAAAGATAAAGGATAATGCAGCAAAAATCACTGAGATTGTACTGGTAGAAACGACTGCCAGCATAATCTTTGATCGAATGGATCGATTTTTGATAATACGACGAAGTGTTTTTTCAAATATCATCATGCGCTTTATTTTCTATAAACATGTGTTGCCAGTTGAAGCAGATCAGAACTGATTTTCAAACCAGCACGTTTTTCTGACACGCGATTGATTTCAAAGCTAATCCGTTTGCCTTGATTGACAAAAGCAATGGTTCCCCCATATCGGATAAATCCAGGTGTGTCGCTGATGGTCAGCATTCCTGTTGTATCAATGGTATCAAATATTTTTTGAAAATGAGGGGCTTCCGATTGACTGACAAAAAGCATCTGAATTCCTGAAATATCGGATATTTTTTCTATCCCATTAAAATACTTGATTTTAAAGGGGCGTTCCTGAATGATTTTTCCGACAAAGGGGTCGAGCATATGTTGAAAGACATTTTTTCCAAGAATGCCCAGAACAAAATGATTGGGCTCATCTTTAAACGCCGTTTCAGGCCATTTGATAAAATCGGTAAACTTGATCAGAAAGGCTGCCTTGATTTCATAGTGCGAGGCGGACTTTGAACAAACAGAGGTATAGCTGCTATCCCCAAAAAGGACGATTAAAACGGTTAAACAAATGATACTGATTGTTAGTAAATGCCGTTTCATACGATTCCTTCTTATTCCTTCCAGGTAAGTCCTATATAAACAAGGGGTGAATCTTCGCCGAGATTGCCATCCCAGGGTTCCAAATAGTAGAATCCCACAGGGGGATGATCGTTATCAAAAATGTTTCGCCCAATGACCTGAAATGTCAACTGATCTGAAAATTTTATCGACAGGCTCGCATGCACATTCACACCGGGCGGATAATATTGTGAACTTTTATTGGGAGCAGTTGTCCTTGCATCAATAGCGCTGCTGTATGTTCCATGCACATTGACTGACAGTCTATCATTAAATGCTTTTTGACGAATGGCTCCTTTGAAAATATGTGTTGGATAACTGAGCCATTGCGAACAATTTCCATTGGCAATTAAAACCCTTATATTTTCTTCTTCCTCGACATCCTTAGGTCGTGTATAGGCATAGGAAAAAAAAATATCTATCTGGGAATTGATCTGCCAATCCAGATCGATTTCACCGCCCATAGATGCAAATGATGGCCCATTACTAAAGATGTCATTAAAATTTTTCCCATCACCGGGTTGATTTCCATTGTCAGGGGAGTTACTTTTACCTGATAGCAACTCTGAGGGAGCAGGATCATCTGCTTCTGTCTTCACCAGTAGAGAATTTTCATAACTGTTTAAAAAAAGATTAACGCCCAGCTGCAAGCCCAACTCAGGTTTTGAATGTTGATAGCTAAACTCAAGACTGCTCATCAATTCCGGCTTTAAATCTTTTTGCGAATTATTTCTGCCATAAAAAATTTCATAATAATACACCGGATTAGGATTATGATATCCTTCCTGAAATGAAAGCTTGAAAGTGTTCTGCGGTGTCATATTATATGAGGCAGCAATACGGGTTGTAGAAACATCCTTGCTTTCCTGTTCGTATGTATCCGTTTGTTTTTGATTTTCATTGAAAAATTCTGGTATCTTAAAATCTTTATTATCAAGGATATCATAACGAAATCCGAATGAAAAATGCCACTTTTGAGACAGATGAAAAACATCCTCACTAAAAAAACCAAATTCCTCCCAGTCTGAATCTAAAAGACTCCCTTCGCTGACAGTGTTTTGATTCAAATAGTAATCACCCGCACGGATATGGCGCGATCCAATTAATCCCCCAATGGCAATTGAATGTTTTGGAATTCTGTGAGTTTTAAATACAAAACGGTTTTCAATATGACATTCTGAAGCACCTTCTTCTGATATCTTACGACTATTGTTTAAGGATGGATAAATCAAACCAAAGTCATAAAAGGAGATGGGAATATGCCATTCAAATTCTTCATAGGGTGTAATTTGTGATTCCCAGGATAAACTGGCAAGGAACATGCCATGATAATATTCCAACGGATTTTTAGAATCCGTGTATTTTACATTATTGGAGCCTCGATCCTTTTGAAACAATGTGGTCAGATGAAAGTCATTATGCCGCCAATTCAATGACAGACGAATGCTTGGATCAAAAAATCGGCAATGGTCGGCATCCGAATGTTGAGTACTGTTATTAAAACCGTATGTTTCCTGACTGTCAAAGCCTTCAGCATAAACGGTTCCCAAATAGAGGAACACATCTTTATCATGACCATAAGAAAAGCCATATCCATTTTCAAGCTTTGCCAGATTCTCTTTAAACCCATATTGCATATGATAATAATATCCTGAATTTTCAGAACCATTTTTCGGGATAATATTAACAAACCCGTTCATCGCACCACTGCCGTGAACCAATGCGCAGGGGCCTTTGATCACTTCCAGCTGTGAAATATCACCCAACAGCGGTAAATCCAGGTTCATGTTGCCCCCCAGGCCAGCACCGGTATTGATATTTTGTCCATCAAACATAAAAACAGTTGTAGAGTTATCGGGCATCCGCATGCCACGTACGGCATAGGACGCACCATTTTTATTGCTATTGCCAACATGAATACCCGATACATATAAATCTAAAACATCAGCAAGTCCAATGGCGGGCGAATCTTCAATCTGTTGCGTGGTTAAAATTTGTATACTCCCTGGGGCCTGTTCAGGTGGAAGATCGAAGAATCCCACTGACGAAACAGTGACTTGCATCAAGTCTTCAATGGACAGTTGAGCCAGTTCAACAACAATGTTGGATGCTGAGCAAATACTTGCATATAAAAAATGGATACTGAACCCTACAATGAGTCCTATGATGAAAGAAAATTGCCTTTTCATGCTAAAACCAACACCAACTTAGCATGATGCCTAACGGCGGGGATATGTCCTGCCGGTATCTATATTCCGATGACATATATTAATCTCCTATTTATTTTAAACATTTAATTTGCAATTACCATGAACTTTTTTTTTCAATAACCAATAACAATAGTGTATGCAAAGAACCTTGGTATTTATGTTGAAAAATGTTCTCGCTAAATGCAAAATTGATGACAGCCCTGCCAATTAGCTAAACACAAACAATTATAGAAGAATTTACTTTTGATCGCTAATAAGCAGCTTTGTTGCTGGCGGCAATTTTGCTTAACGTTATTTCTACCAAGCATTTAGAGGATTAACCTGTCTCGAAAGCGATGGCTCTATACCTTTTAAATTATTATAAATAATGTCTTTGCAATCTGCAATATGTAGTGACAAAATGACAAACAACTTTGAATAATTTTACCTTATTGTCCCCTCATATAAATCCTGAATTGAAAAGCATAAATCAAATTCATTCCAATCTAACCGTCCATGTTTTATGCAAAAAGATTTAAAAAGCTCAGTATTCAAATATTTTTTTATTTCTGGGTGATGTGATTTTGACAAAAAAGATTCAAAGTCAATAAACTGTTTCGCACCATTATTAAAGTATAAACGTATCTTGTAAGTTGGTACATATTCAGCATTAATAATATCTATGAACTCATTATCTGGTAATTTTTGCTTTATCATTTATTCAAGCTTTCATTTAAATTTTTTTTTTTTGAT
>PEAL01000195.1 GCA_002753725.1 Deltaproteobacteria bacterium | reverse complement strand
CTTTATACCTTACTGGATTATTAAAAAATTAAACTGATGGTTTAAATTTTGCATTCCCATAAAAAAAACACGTCAATTGTAAGTTCTCTGTATTTTGGCAAAGAAAACCCTCAAACCATATAAAATAATTAGAAGTATTCATTGATAAATAGGCCATACCCAATGGTTGGGGGGCTCCGCCACGATTAAATAAGGGAAAATGGTTGTTGGTTGTCATGGATGAATATTATAAAGCAGAATGCCCTGCATGCCATCACATATATCATAAAGTTTCTCCCTCATCTATAGAACAGCCCTTTCACTGTACAAAATGTAATAAGAAAGTTAAGTTATTGAAAAAAAGTTCAAACGAAGATATTCCGATGCATGCTCATGGTGACAAATGGCTTGATGATCAGGATCATTTTTTACTGAAACGAATTCTTAAGTATGAAATGGCAAACCAGGAACAGATTCAAAAAGGGCTGGCCTTATATTATCAATATAAAATGGCTAAAAAACCCATACGATTGGGCGGCGTTCTGGTTCAAAATGGCATTATCACACAAAATGAATTGGATTTGTTCGATACGTTTCAAGATATGAACAAAGTAACAGAAATGGACAGAAGTTTTGCAGCCCTAGCATTGAAAAACAAACTGGTCACCCTTGATAATATTAAGCAGGCTTTCCACAAACAGGCGATACATTTTAAAAAAACCAAAAAAATCCTCCTTCTTGGTAATATCCTGACCCAATTGGGTATGATGACATCAGCCTACAGAGATGCCATTCTTTCCAGACAAAAACGATTGGATACCAAATATGAAGACGCCAGTTTTGGTGCTGTGGCCATAACAATGGGCTTGGCAACACGCGACCAAATTGATGATGCCCTTGCCACACAGCAAAAAATATTCAGCATGACCAATCAACTTCAGCTTATTGGAAATATTCTTGTGGATAAAAATGTACTAACCAACGCACAAACACGACAAATATTGATTCATCAAAAAGAACTCAAACTTCAGGCCGAGCAAAAAGAGCGCGAGCGTAAGACCATGAAGGCTCAAACAAAGAAACAAAATATACGTTCAGAAAAAATTAGTTTTATTGATATCCAGGAATATATCACTATCATTGTTTCAAAAGATTTTCTTGAGGCCCGGATATTACCGATCAAAAGCCTTCCAGAAGATACCACCCTTGATGATATCCTGTTCATCTTAGCTGAAAAGAATATCAAATATGGTATTGTCGATCACTATCAAATCAGAAAATACCTTAAGAATCCTTTATTACAGCAATCTCCCTGGTTAATCGCTCGAGGTAAAACACCCGTTCCGCCAGAGTCACCCTCAATTAAATACACTTTTCAATACATGCTGGATAAGACGGCCTCCCGCTCCAACGAATCCATTAACCATGTGACCTGGAAAAATTGGCCAAAAATCAAGAAAAAAGAACTGCTGGCAGAGCGAACCCCTGGACAGGAAGGTATCCCGGGAATCAGTGTTTATGCAGAAATCATCGATGTTGAGACAAGCAAAACCGTTCAACTGATGAGTGGAATGGGGACGCAATTATCAGCAGATGGAAACCAGCTCATTGCTCTTCAAGATGGTCTGATTTCTTCATATATGCGGAATAAAATTTGTGTTCTGCCAGAAAAAGTGATTGAAGGCGATTTGGAACTGACAAAAGAATCGTTTCGATATGCAGGTGCCCTTCATGTCAAAGGAATCATCAAAGGTAAAAATACAATCGCATGTACAATGCTTTTTGCAAAGGGTATTGAACAGGCTGAAATTCATATTGAGACTGATATGATCATTTTAGGCGATATTTCTAATGCTTGTATTCATTCAAAAGGAAATGTCGTTGCACAAAATATCCGACATTCCACCATTGAAGCCTTTGGTGATGTGATTACAGAACATAACATTGAGTCCTCAAGACTTGTATCCAGTGGAAAAGTTTCTGTGCTGAAAGGGTCAGTAAAAGAAACAGATATCAATGCATTTCAAGGAATATTGGCACATGCTGTTGAATCAGCACAAGAAAAAAACTGTACCCTTTCTATCGGCAAAGATTATCTTTTAAATGAACAAGTTAAAAAGATAAACACCAAACTCCCACCGCTTAAAGACAATCTGCAAAAATTAGCTGAATATATTGATAGAATCAAAACAACGCTAACGCAAATTAATGATAACCAAAAAAAATTGACAACATATATCCAAACTTGCAATAAAATGAAGGATGAATTGGCTTTAAAAGAAGATCTCAGCCTTGAAGACAAGCAAAAACGGGGAGAGCAAATTGATCAGAAAATGGCCAGTGCTACTAAAAAATTTAAAGCTGAAAAACAGCGCATGCAAAAAAGCAAAGAGAACTATATTCGCTACAACAAATCATATCAACAACATTTCAAACAGGTTAAACATCTAAATGAAGAACTGATAAGCTTAAAAGACTGGCTATCTGATAAACATGACCAGCCAGGTATTCTGATTTCAGATACTGTTCATGCAGGCACACGTATGATCAGCCCACACTGCGAAATGATTCTTGAAAAGGATCATGCACGCATCTATATTAAAGAAATCAGCTCACAACTTAAGATCGAATCCCTGTCTGATACACCCAATTAAAAACATTCATGGGCTATGATTGTCTGGCAGAATTCATATATTTCAGAGAGCCATTTCGTACAAATACAATACGGCCCTCTTTGATGACAATAGATGGTTTTTGTAATGTTTTTAAATCGTTAAAAGGGTTGTCTTTCACCACCATAATATCAGCCATTTTTTCTTGCTCTATACTGCCAATATGGGCATCCATTCTTAGAATTTTAGCATTATTGATGGTTGCAAACCGAATGACATCTCTGGTTGAAAATCCAATTCTCGCTAACATTTCCAATTCCAGAAAAATCATGCCATGATAAATAAAAGGTACACCAGCATCTGTGCCACAGCCGATCAGCACGCCGGCGTTATGCATCTTTCTCAGATGCTCAGGGCCATATTTCAGTATTCCAAAAAACAAGCGGGGATTGGATTGAATCATGCCCTGTCGGTACAAATTTTCACAACCATATTGACGATAAAAGGCAAGGGTTTTTTGATTGGATCGGTGAATCACTGGCTCTACAAAGGCATCATGAGAGGTATAAACAAAGTCACGGCGAAGTTTCAATTCATTGAGAATAAAATTATTGCGATAGTCTTGTGGTAATTTGGAAATAGCTTCCTCTGTGGCAAAAATTTGCGCCATGATCATTGTCGGAACAATGGCACATCCTTTTTCTGCAAGTTGAGAAATATCGCGGTCGTCAATGACAGCATCACCAATCGTATGCTCCATTGAATGAAGACCATATTTGATTCCACGATCAAATCCGTGTTTGGTTAAAATATGAGCAGCAACGGGAAGGTTATACTCATCTGCCAGACGAAAAATAATGTTTAACTGTTCCTGTGTATATGATGGAATTTTTCCTTTGCCACAGAGAATGGAAATATCATCTAAGGCGAGTTTTACAAAGGATGCTTTTTCGACATTTTTCTTAAATTTTTGAACCAAATCTTTGGTGTCTGTATACCAAAGACTGGATTGACCTGTAAACGTTGCAAAGAATGGTGCTAAAAAAGAAACATCTTTTAAATCAATATCCGGATGGCCCCCATAAGCATTGGTTACAGCATTACAAAATTTGACTCTCGGTCCGGGCAATTGACCGGATGCTATTTTGTTCACCATTTTTTCAAGTACCAAAGGCAGGGCACCCATGTCTCGAACAGTCGTTACACCACTTTGAATTTGCTGAATATAATTTCGTTGAATTTGACGATAATTGGCCATCAATTGAGAAACGTTAAAATTCGAGGCTGAAGGCATTGTTGTATGGCAGTGGGCATCGATGAGCCCGGGCAGTACATACTGATGTTGCATGTCAATTTCAATGGCACCATAGCTATGAGGAGGTTTATGATCAAGAATCAAATCAATGATACCCTTTCGAATCATAATCGTACCCTGATCAATGATTGTACCATTGTTCACATCGACGATATTACAATTTCGTAAGTTGATACCATCGGTATAATCAATCTCTGGCAATTGTTGATGGGCACCCCCTACACATCCAGGTATCAGACCTGATAGAGCAAGGGTTGCACCAGCCATGAAAGATTGTTTCAAAAATTGACGTCGGTGTAAGTTGGAGGGATGCATAAGCATGATGTTCCATTTATACGTATGATTGGGTTAGTATTGATTACAGGTCAAGAGCATATTTCATGCCAGAGGTTGCGAAAACAGAACGATTGTTATCTCAAATCACGAATATAGGGTCCAACTGCTGTAACCCCTTGATCTTCTACAATTTTAAGGGTTTGTGTTCCGATCACTGCAATATCCACTTTGCCTGTCAAGAATTCAATATCTGCTCGGTCTTTAACGCCAAATCCCAAAGCGATTGGCAAGTTTGTTGCTGCTCGGCAACGGTTCAGGTAAGTGTCCAGATCATTGGAAAAGTTTGTTTGAGCGCCAGTCACACCTTTTCGGGCAACACAGTAAATAAATCCCGATCCATGTTGGGAAAGCATTGACATGCGTTCATCCGATGTTGTTGGCGCATAGATAAATATGGGAGAGCAACTGTTTGCTTTCAGTGTTGTTATGTAATCCATGCCTTCTTCTGGGGGTAAATCTGGAATAATCGAACCAGAAATGCCATCCTGAACCATTCTGGATACAAATTGATGGATACCATATTTGTGCATAATATTGGCATAGGTCATATACAAAAAAGGGATATCGTATTTTTGTTTCATCCTTTTGGCAAAATCAAAACAATCCGCCACAGTGATCCCTTCTTCCAGAGCCATCTGATTGGCCCGAAGAATAACGGGACCATCGGCAATGGGCTCTGAAAACGGAATTTGAAGCTCCATAATATCCACACCTGAGACGACCATTTCATGAACAATTTTTTCACAATCATCAAGGGAGGGATATCCCACAACAATGTGTGTCATCAGTAATATATCTTTTTGTTTTCTTTGATGTTGAATATACGATTCAAGCATGATAAGCCTCCGCTTTTTCTTTGATAAACGATTTCCATTTGGGGTCGTCAAAAGCATCTGCAATGGTAAAGATATCTTTATCCCCTCGTCCGGATTGATTGATGATAATACAGTCATGTTTCGATAAATGAGGCGCATCTTTAAAAGCTTGAACAAAAGCATGGGATGATTCGAGGGCTGGTATCAAACCTTCTTTTTGAACCGCCAGTGTTAAAGCGTCTATAACTTCAGTATCTGTTGCCGCTGTAAAATGAATGCGTCCAGAGCGATGAAACGAAGATAAAATTGGAGACACACCAATATAATCAAGGCCCGCAGCAACACTGTGGGTTTCCCGCATTTGACCATCAGTGTTTTGTAGAAAAAAAGTTTTATATCCCTGAGCAATACCAACCGAGGCATCTTCAGAACAGAGGCGAGATGCATGATATCCTGTATTCAGTCCCTTCCCACCAGCCTCAACACCAATAAGTTCAACATCCGGATCGTTCACAAAACCAAGAAAAATCCCCAAAGCGTTGGATCCCCCGCCCACACAGGCATAAACCCGTTTGGGAAGTTGATTGACTTGTGAAAGTATCTGACGTCGGGCCTCAAAGCCAATAATGGATTGAAAGGTTGACACCATTTCTGGAAAAGGATGTGGCCCACAGGCGGTTCCCAGTACATAATGGGTCGTATCCATGTTGGTGACCCAATCTCTGAACGCAGCATTGATTGCATCTTTCAAAATTCGGGTGCCATCTCGAACAGCAATCACTTCTGCACCCAAACGTTCCATCCAGAACACATTGGGCCGTTGACGTTCGACATCGACCTCACCCATATAAATTGTACAGTCTAAACCAAATTTTGCGGCCATTGTTGCGGTTGCCACGCCATGTTGCCCCGCGCCGGTTTCTGCGATCACGCGTTGTTTTCCCATTCTTTTGACGATAAGGCCCTGGCCAAGAACGTTATTTGCTTTATGGGCTCCGGTATGATTCAAGTCTTCCCGCTTGATATAAATTGACGCACCACCAAAATGACGGGTTAAATTTTCAGCAAAGGTCAGGGGAGTGGGCCGACAAGAGTAGTTTTGAAGGATATTGGCATAATCTTTCCAAAACTGTGGATCCTTTTTGGCTTCATCAAAGGCAATATTGAGTTCATCAAATGTTGCTGTTAAAACTTCCGGAACAAAGGCGCCGCCAAATTCATTGTAATACCCCTTTTGATTAAATCTTTCCGATAAAAGGGATGGAACAAAAACGCCACCAAAATCATCGTAATATCCTTCTTGTTTCATAATAAAAACCTCCGCTTGTGATTTAGCGTGCTTGCTGTGTGGCAGCAGCCAATCAATAAACTTGTGAAAAGAAAATATACTTGAGTTGAAAAGGATTTTTTCAGTGCCAGGATTCTGGGATGATTTACATCCAGTTCCCAATGACAAGAAAAGGCGCCCAGTAAAGTGGATGCCAGTATCTGCGTTGCGCAATGAATTTCTTTTGCACATTTTGCATGGCCTGAGCTTTTGTTACTCCAGGTTTGAGCAATTGGCGATAAAATTCACGAATCGCAATAGATGTCGCTTCATCATCGACAAACCAGAGGGTAGCGATGGCACCTTTCACCCCTGCTTTAACAGCAACACCGGCAAGTCCCATTGCAGCGCGTTCATTTCCCAAAGCGGTCTGGCAGGCACTCAATGTCAGCAACTCAACTTTTTGTTTCCGATACTTGCTCAATCCGATCAGATTTTCCAGCAAGTTCATGTTCAGTTTACTCTCATAAGTGAGCAGAAAACTGGCTTCAGGCGTTCCGCCAAAAACACCGTGGGTGGCAATATGCACAATTGAGTATTCATTATTTTTGAAGGTTTCTGTAATATTTGGAATGGTGTAATCTTTATCTTTGATCAATATTTTACCGCTCATGATTTCTTTAATATCCCTCAATTCAGCAGGGACACTGGGCAGGGGAGAGAATCCCTGACGCCCTTCTGCAAGGCCGCCCAAAAGAATTTTAAAATTTTCCTTATCCATGGGTCTGGGATCTGTCAAACTGATGGCTGGAATGGTTGATATGGCAAATTTTTCAATTAAAAACTGTTTAGAGTCATATAAGGTAGAAAAGGGAATCAACCGCAGAATACCATCGGGTGCAATCACCAGGGTATCCACTCCATTTTCAGTCAGCATGGCTTCAACCGGACGAATGACCCAATCGTAAATTTTCATGGAATCATACAAAAATCGATTGTTGGGGCGGGTTTGGAGTTTTTTTCGATATTCAATAATCGTGTGACTGAGATCATCCAATTTAACCGGAACAGAGATACAATGCATACCATCAGGCAATGTCAGCAAGAGTGCCAGTTTTGTTGCCAACGTGATCGGATATAAAATGGCTGTTTTTTCAGGGGTTCGAACCAATTTATTTTCATTGGGTGATTTTGCTGCAACACATTCATCTTTGAAAAAATCTTCCAACTCAGCGGTTTTTAATGTTTCCATTGTTTCACGGGCTTGCAATAGAATTTTTTCTTTTTGCTCAGGATCTTGAGTGGCATCTGCCTCATCCAAAATTAATTCCGCCAGACCTAAATAAACAGGTTTGACATTATCATTAAAAAAATCCTGCTTGGTACGATAACCGATAAATAATTCCTGACGAATGGGATTAAGGGTACTGATTGATTTATTATATGCCTGCTTGGCTTCATCGACCAGACCTTGAGCTTTAAACAATCGTCCCAGTTGCCATTGCCATAAATACAGGGCTTCTGGGGCATTACAAAGCTCAGCATAAAAAACAGCACTTCGGGTCAGACGAAGGGCTTCTACATATCGTTTTTCAGCTTCATACAATTGGGCCATATATCCAAATGCATAGGATGCATTTCTATGATCTGATAATTTGGTAGCAATGACCTGTGCTTCATTTAATGAGACATACATGCCATTTTGAAGCATTGTGTCGTTATCTAATTTTAATTTTTTTCTCAACATTTTGATAAACAGACTGATGCTGATCAGATTGGATGCTTTCTGATGCGTATCTTCCATTTGAGCAATCTGAAGAATGACCCCTTCAAGGTTGGAAACAACGGTTTTAAAATTACCTTTATCGTATTCCAGACGCATCAGATTGATTAAAATTGTTGCTCTAAGGTCATCATCGGGTGTTTTCTCCAATTGAACCAGGGCTTCTTCAAATAAAAATCCGGCTGTTTTATAATCTTTGTCCACAGCCAGCGCGTTGCCAACATTGTTATAGACAGAGGCAATGAGCTTGGGATTTTCAGACTTTTTGGCTTCTTCAACAGCCTTCAAAAAATAATCGATCACCTTATCCATCTGACCCAACGAAAAATGCAAATCCCCCAGTTGACTCAGTAATCGGACATGAGATGTCAGATGATCCGATTTTTCCACAACGTGAAGAACAGGCTCAATTAAGTCAATCCCCCGTTGGTGATATCCCAAACCCTGATAAATAGTGGCCAGATGCGAGACAATATCCACATAATGATCCATATTGGCGTTTAGATCCAGCGCCTTCAGAGCTTCTTCGAATATCAATCCTGCTTGCTTCAAATCTCCTTTTTTATAAAGGCTTAATCCTTTTTGAAATAAGGGGGATGTATCATCTGCAACAACAGGGAGTGTTACCCAGGCCGTTAACACACAGATGGTTATTATTAAACGGATACAGTTTGTGATCGATATTTTTTGCATGTTTACCTCTTTGTAATTTTTTAAATTAATACTATTACCTTTAATATTCATCATTGTATAAGTATTTATCATGATTTTCGGCTAAGTCCACGGGTGTATATTCATCATCCCATACATCATCATTTAGAAATTTATATAATGGCTCGCTTCTTGGTTTAGAGGCATTATAATCATTTTCAATAACTTCAATAATAACTCTAAGATATGAATCAGAAGGATATTGCAAACAATTCAATTTGTTAGATAAATCTTTATATGTAGTTTCGAAAACTCTATTTAAATTACTATAATTATATTTTAACATTATGATCAATCCTGTCATGTTGCCATAGAAAATTATCTCCATCATTGACGAATAATCTATATTAATGCAATAAAAAGACCTTATAGGCAAGCTCTTTTTAATCTTTTTGCTATTGTTTGTATATTTGTCCAAAAAGCATCGCCACACAGTGTGCAGCGATTCCTTCCCCTGCTCCGATACATCCCAGTTTTTCGGTTGTCGTTGCCTTAATATTTATTTGATCGATCGTCACCGCTAAAACATCTGTCAATGTTGTCCGCATTTGGTGTATATAGGGAGCCATTCGAGGCGCCTGGGCAATAATTGTACAATCAATATTTCCAATGGCATAATGCGCTGCTTGTATTATGTTTACGCATTGTTTCAGTAATTTTAGGCTGGATATGTCTTTATATTGAGGGTCTGTATCCGGGAAATGAATACCAATATCTCCCATCGCCGCAGCCCCCAGGAGTGCATCACAAATAGCATGACACAAAACATCAGCATCAGAATGCCCCAATAACCCCTGTTCAAAAGGTATCTCCACCCCGCCAATGATTAGTTTTCGGTTTGATACCAATCGATGTACATCATAACCAAATCCAACACGATATTTACATGCCTGGTTCATTATTTGCCTTTCTTCAATGCTAAGGAATCACGATTAAATAACTTTTCCATTTGCCCTCAAACAAAAACCGGAATCAAACCTATGTCCAAGAACGTGTAGGGGCAGGCCCCTGTGCCTGCCCTTGAACAATAATCGAAAACGAACCTATGT
>PEAL01000027.1 GCA_002753725.1 Deltaproteobacteria bacterium | reverse complement strand
CAGTCGTAAGTTTTATTGATTAAAATATCCAATAATTTCAGCAAAAAATTTTTTTGGAGAAATTTTTTATCAATTTTTGGCACATAACTTGGCATGGCATACAAAAAAAACGAAAAAAAATTTGCATAAAATTTTTCTTGCACTGAAATCATTGGGAATTTTAGCAAGAAAAACTTACGACTGTCGAGGATAATACGTTAATGGTAAATATGCATAGGTTCCGGATTAAATTCAGACAAGATGAGAGAAATTAAATGAGTGTAACCAAAATAGCTGAATTCCGGGGACACGATCCTTATTTCCAAACATCATTAAATTTAAACCTGACAGATTCATCAGTTCCATAAGCCCGCGCCTGTCCAATATCTGTCACACCATTTTCATTTTCATCCGCCCACTGTTCAAATAACAAGGTACCATTTTGATAGGCTTTAAATAAAAACCGATACGACAGACTTGAATCCAGAGCTGTCACTGTGTACACCCCATTTTCATCTGCTTTTACAGGTTTAACTGCAATTTCATAGCGATCCTGGTAAAAAGTTCTCACAAGTATTCCAACATCTTCTGGGGGTAATGTGCTTGAACTATCCATTATAACACCTGTTATGACATTGGCATCACTGGATGAAAGAATGAAATTGACAGTATCTTCAACAGACTTGCCAATATTTGAATGGGGCGGAAAGCCATCTGCATATACATACACCAGGTAATCGGAAATTTGATTGCCAAGGCGTGTCCTTTTTAGGCCATTGATCTCATAGTCACCATTGCGATCTGTGGCTGTGGTTTCAAAAATATTGGCTGTTTCCGATGATATTTCAACACGTGCGCCAGAGACAACATTTCCAGTTGAATCAATGATACTGCCACCGATTGTCCCCCCAGTTTCAAGTACAAAGTTGACTGTTGAGCCTGCCACTTGATTGTTCTTAACCTGATTGGCATAATTCACAGAAGGAAATACTTCTAATACATAATCTGAAGCATCACCCATATTGGAAATTTCATAAAAGCCATTCATATCGCTTTCTGTATCCTCAAAAAATGAGAGGTCTTCCGAATAAGCTGTTATTCTTGCAACATAAGAATAAGGAATGCTTTCACTGGCATCAGTGTATACAGAACCTTTGATAGAATAACCTTGCTCCAAAACAATATTTTTTGAAATATTGTCATACACAGAAAAACCATCTTCTTTTAAAGGGACATACGACGATTCTCCTAAAGATTCCACATACAGCAGAAAATCATTGCCTTCCGGGATACCGCTTATTTGATAATTGCCAGAGGAATCAGAACGATCAAAGGATGAATAGGTTAAGGTTTTAGACCATAAAGAAATTTCAGCATTGGCAATACCATTGTTGTTGGCATCAATAATTATCCCTGATAGTGTATAACCCGCGCTAAGGAAAAAATTAATATTATCCGATCCTGCGCTGACATTTGTTTTTGATGTCGAAATGTAGGTGTGTAATGGTTGTGCAGAAATAATATAATCATTTGAATCAGGAAGGTTGAGAATTTCAAATGTTCCATCATTTAAGGTAAAAACACCGGCTTGAATGTTTTTGGATTTTGATTCGGCTTTTACCCATATGCCAGCAAGTCTGATTCCATCTGTATCTGAAACCATTCCAGTAATGGATTTACCTGGATCATATGTGATCGCAATGTTCTTTATGATTTCAGGGTTAATCCTTTGGGCAGCATCCTTGTTACGAACAGTGGAAAGACTATTGTAAAAATAGGGTGCAATGCCCGGTTCAATGGCATACACAATATAGTCATCAGTTTGTTCCAGGCCATAAATAGAAAACATGCCACTTTTATTTGTTTTTGCCTTACCAAGTGATGAAAGGGATTGTGACCATGCTTCAATATCAAGGCCGGATACAGCCTGGCCATCAGTATCAGAAACAACTCCTGATATGGATAATCCCCTGGTCAGTGTCAAATCAACTGATTGATTGGCATTGACTTGAATGGCTTCATTTAAATGAATTGTTCCACTTGTGCCATTATAATAGCAGGATTTGTATTGATCTGATGAAACAAACAGGTAATATTTTTTTGATGGATCGATACCATCAATGAGATACGACACTGAACATCCATTTGATTTTGAACAGTTTTCATCCAAAGTGGTTGGCACATCAAAACGTTCAGAATCCAATGAATAAAAAGCGCTTACAAAAACAGACTCTCCACTTTGGCCACCATTGGGATAAATAATGTTTCCAGAAAGTTGGCCAGATTGCTTTACAAAAGTAAAATCAATGTTATCACTGCTTGCAGTGGACAAATCGATGATATCGGCATCTGACAGCCTGAATTTGCCATTATAAATCTGGTAAGGAAAACTTTCGCAAAAAACATCGACATAAAAATTGGGGTCTGGTTTGAGACCATAGAAGGTGTAATTGATAATATCCCCTGTTCCAATAAGGCTTTTTGTTTTTGTTTGATTGGATAAAGACCACGCGGTAATTTGAATTTTCTTACCTTGGGGGATACCAAGCAGTTGACCTGAAATTGTTAAGTCAGGTTCAACCAGTGTGAAATCAACAATGGCTTCATTAGCAAGGGTTATGGATTGTGGGTCTGCGACCAATGAATCGTGCAAAATTTGAATTGTGTATTGTTGGTTTGAAGACAGACCGGTTATTTTATAGTTACATTCATTCAACAAATAATTGGTTGATAATGCAGCGCCCTGAAGAATCTGGTTTGAATAGACTTCAACAACAACATCGCCTTCAAGCTCGCCCAAATATGTGATTGTTCCTTTGAGGACGGCCCCTTTGGATAAAGTTATGGTTCTTACTATTGTATCTGATGGTGCCACTGTCTCGGCATCCGACCATTTGGAAACTGTTGCCGAAGCGTTGTAAATGGAAGGTAAATAGCCATCGGAAAAAACAGAAATCACATAATCAGAAATATTGTAATCCAGTTGAATAAATTTATAGCGACCATTGGCATCGGTTTGAATATACTGATCCACATTGGCAGTTTTTGAACGCAAATTGACAAAAATATTGGTATTTAACTCACTGCCATCGTTGGTGACAATTTGACCCTGGATAATCGCACCTTCATCAAAGATAAAATCAATACCAGTGATACCAGCCGCGCTTAATTGTATGGGCGTTGCATGATCAAAATCTTGTGCATTTTTATAGTACTGGGGTGGAAAAGTCGTGCTATAAGCATAAACAACATAATCATCAGAAAAATTCAATCCGGAGATGGAATAACTTCCGCTGAGGGCAGATTGTGAGCAGGTTTCAATACCCCCATTTTTTGGCGCTACACAAACTGTTGCATAAGGAATTGCGGATTGATATTTATCTTTTATTGATCCTGAAATTGAGCTGGCATCTTTTAATCGAAAGTCAATACCTTCAATTTTTGTATGTACCCGAATGGCATCATTTCTACTGCTTGCAATATTGTATGCTTGATAAGGATATATGGTTTTAAGTACTTCAACAACATATCCCATATTCGCATAGTCATCAGTTTTAGAAATCGGTGTTAAACCAGTGATGGTATAATATCCAAATTCATCTGCAATGGTAAAATTTCCTGTTTTAAACCCATCAGACCAGGCATTGACCTTTGCAAATCCAACTGGAACATTTGACTCTGTTAGCACGCGTCCGCGAATGGATTCACTTTTTAGCACAATATCAATGTTTTGTATGCATGGATCTGTTGGTGTCAGTTGTGTTGCAGTGTCTTTTGAAAAAACACTATATGTGGGCTGATAAATTCCAGATATCTTGTTATCTGGAATCGCGTAAAAGAATTCTCTTTGATGATCATTGGACCAGGCAAAAACAATATAGTTGTCCGCTTGAATCAAACCTTGAATTTGATAATTGCCATCCGAATCAGTTTGACCATTTACAAGGGATCCAGTTGTGGAATACACTGTCATATGGACAAATGAAACAGGCATATTGTTTTCATCAACAACAGATCCACAAATGCCAATATTTGGAATTTCTTTGAGTGTAAAATCAATGGTAAGATCATTTGAAATGGTTGACAGCTTGCTTGCATTTCTCGGACTATTTACACCATATTCACTGCTATCATAATATTGGGATTCATAGGCATTATTTCCTTGCGGCGGACGAATGCCAACAATGAAACCATCTTTTAAAGGCAGGTTATCCACTATATACTGCCCATTTGCATCAGTTGTCGTGCTTGAAATCAAGTTTTTATTGTGCCAGACATCGATAATGCAGTTACTTATAACAGGCTGGACCTGACCAGATATTTTTCTGCCATTGACTGTAATAAAATTTCTTTTTGTTTTGGTTTCAGAACATGGGCCAAATGATGCTGTTAATGTGACTGTATAATATCCAGCTTCGGAATATGTATGTGTTGGATTTTCTGCACTTGATGTGTAGGCATCACCAAAATGCCATGCCAGACTTGAATACCCTTGAATATCAGTGGGTAACAATGATATGGTTTCACCTTTATTAACATTGTGATTATTTACAGAAAAATTCATCGTGGGTCTGCACGCCTGATCAATATAAATATAGTCTGTTTTCACAAAAGAATCTGTGCCGCCTGGTCCTGTGACGAGAAGTGAAACAGTATAGCTTCCCGGAGAAATAAAGGTATGAACAGGGTTTGGATTCTGGCTGGTACTGCCATCACCAAAACCCCAAAGCCAGTTATTGATTGTATTTTGGGAGTGATCATAAAACTTTACTTGAAATGGTACTGAACCACTTGTATATGATGCCGAGAATTGAGCAACTGGCGTCAATGCCTTTGTGTAACTGGCTGTTATGTGATGACTTTGAGAAATATCTGAGAAAACATAATACGATAAATCACCATATGAAATGCCATCAATAATAACATCATCGAGCAAATATCCAGGACTTGTTTTAATTTTTACGAGCTGGTTTTGTCCTTTTGAAAGTACTGCTTGAGAGGGGGTTATCTGTCCAGCAGATGAAGGCACAACTGCGGTTGAAATGGTATAATCCTGGGTCTCTATAAAGGTTGCTGTTAAGGTATGGTTTTGTGAAACTTTCCAGAACGTATATAAGGGCGTCACATTCCAGAGCCTTTCAGAATCAATCCACAACGTTTCTATCTCATATCCATCATCAGGAATAATTTTAAATGTCAGGTCTTCATCCTTGTTCACAGAATTAATTCCAGATGGATCAATGGTGCCATGAGCAACTGTTTGAGAAATACTTGCACAGGTTCGGGATAAAAGGGTGTATGTTTTATGCGCAGAAACAACAGTAAAACGAGATTCAGTGGAAACCTGATTGGGATCTGTTGCTTTGACAGTCATCATTGACTGGCCAAAACTTTTTTCAGCAGGTGTAAGATATATGGTTCGCACAGAACCAGTACCTTGAATAATTATATTTTGTGCGCTATTGGGAATAATTTTATTATTGGATGATGTAACTGTTACAATTACTTTACTTAATGGATCATCCGGGTCAAACACAGTGCAGGTAATGGGATCGCTGGTTGACTCATACACAGTTTGATCAGAGATTGATGAAATGGTGGGGATATCATTGATTGAAGTAATCGTTATTGTGATCTTTGCTGGGATTGAGTCAATTGTGCCATCGTTGACAGCAAATTTAAATGAATCTATGCCATTTTCATTTGTAAATGACGTATAAGTAAATGCCCCACTTGAAATATCGGTTAGAGTAAGAGTTCCTTTTGATGGAAATGAAAGTAATTTATATGTCAGTGTCAGGTTGTTTGGGTTTAAGGCGGTCAATGCCCCTGAATAGCTTGTATCTTCAATAATCGTAATACTATCATCTTTCCCAGCCGGCGGGCTTGATGAATGAAACCAGCCATTTTTAACAGTCCAATTGGCAATGTCATCAACCATATTAATGGGGGTAAGCTCACAGCCACCTGTTTGTAAAGCAGTAAAATGAAGATTTAAGAATAGACCGGTTGTTCCCATATCAATCTGCTTATTATTTGATGCCACCATCCCCACTCTAATGATTGACTCTGCTTGAATGTATTTCACCCGAAAGAAACTGTAGTTGTTTTTTACGAGTTCACCTTCATCATAGCCTTCATAGCTTAATAAATCAGAACAGAATTGAATATCAAATCCAAGTGAATCTACGATATTGGGAGAATCGTTAATTGTAATTCCAAATGATTCCTGGGAACCTGTTGTCAGGATTTTGCTTTCTATTTCAAAAACAGCCGCCTGGGTCAGGCTTGAAAAAAAAATGATAAATAAAGGTAGCAAATATTTGATTTTTTTCATGTTGTTATCCTTATTTGTGATGTCTGTAAGTTTTTTCATCAGCCAAATACTTGATCAGTCCAATAATTTCAGGCAGTCCAATAACATTATCCCCATTAATATCCAGTCTGCAAAAGCTATTTTCATCAATCTGAAAGTGCCCATTGCGTACAGACCAGTCATTGAAATGATCGACTAAAGAGACCAGTTCAATATTCGCATTCTGACAACTTAAAATGGTAAATTTCAATTTGAGTAATACATCACTGGCATGTTTTGGAATCTTAAAATTTTCCTTATTGGAATGCCATCCAATTCGAATTAATCCGAGATTGTCTTCACCGATTCGTAACGATCCAAAATCATCTAATAATAACTGTCCAATCTCATATTCATCCGGTTTGAACTGTAAGTGATCTGCTGGATAAACGACTTGAAAACCAAAACACGTTACATCATTAGGGGCATTATCAATAGATAGTTCAAAAACAACCTCATCTCCTTTTTGAGCAGTTTGATTGGAAAGAATAAGACTGTTTGCACGTATTTCAGAACATATGAAAGCGTTAATCAGAAGAATAAAGATAAACTGACAGATGATTACTCTCATACTATTTTGCCAGATATTGTAATAATTGAATAACATTAATTAGGTTCACCTTACCATTGCGATAATCGGGAGGAAATTCCGGCATATTGATATTCAATTGGCCATAAATGATTCCCATTGGTCCGGGTTTAAAAACAGGGGGAATTTCATGTGATGACAGGCCATTTTTCGATTCATGGGTCATAAAAGTTGTCAATATTGGACATACTGTATTGGTAATTTTTTGCCAGTACTTGAAATGCAATAAATCATCTCTTTTTGCGCCATCCTTTTGTTGTGTCAATGTATCATCTTGAAAAATATGAATTATATAATATTCTTGTGATGTTGTTCCAATTTTAGCAGCGCCGACAAGAATTTCCTCATTTTGTCCATTTGAAACAAAGACTGCGATTTCATCGCCGGGTTTTGTATTGTTTTCGTCAATTGTGATTGTTCCAGCATAATCAATCCATGATTTGGTTGATACAAAGTTTGTGAAATATTCCAATGAAAAAGCGTCACTGGTTTGAAACAGGCTTAAACCAAAAGCCAAAAGAATTATCAGTTTTGACAATTTTATATATTTATTCAATACTGTAAACGTTTTCAAAATTTTTTTTCCTTTTGATATAAAAATATGAAAAAACAATGACCAGAATCAAAATGATTTGTCCCCAAATGTTTAGGGCAGGAACTGAGACATATTTGGCATAAGTAATAAAATTTAAATGTTTGGTTAAATTCAGGTATCCAAAAGTTGCTGGTATTTGACTTTCAACAAATTTAAGAGGAAAGGATGGCTCAGTCAAGTCTTGTGCGGTTTCAGTTAAAAAGTCGCTTTCTGAAATACTTACCCTACTGCCTGTTTCTTGTTTAAACAGCACAAATATGAGTTCATCATCGTGATAAGCCCCGGTTTTTGTGGCATCACTCGTGTCATCATCGCCATAGATGTAAACACGATACATCTCAGAGTTGCCATCAACACCAATATTGCAGGACCCCACAAGAAGTCTGCCATTATTTCCATCATCGACAAATACGCCAATTTCATCAGTTGTTGCCACAGTGTAGCCTCCGGTAAAGCTGACAGTTCCAAGGTAGAGATTGATCAGATTGGTTGGGGTGACGACATCTGTGAAATATTCTACTGCAGATGCAGGTGGTGTAAATATAATTAGTAAATATAATGTTGTGATTGTGGATAATTTATTAATATTTTTCATATTGTTTACTTCCGAATATATTATATTAGTTAAATATTATCATTCAATTAAGGTTTTTCATGGCATAATAATTGCCCTGAAAGGGCAACACATACCAGCCCAGGGCAACGCCCTGGGTGAACAAATAGAACGAATTTAAGCCCTGTAAGGGCGTAACTCATTGACGTTTGGTCGGTTTCAGACAGTTTTGTGTCGCCCTTACAGGGCTCAAATTGTTCTTATCCTTTACCCAGGGCGTTGCCCTGGGCTGGTATGTGTTGCCCTTTCAGGGCAATTATTATGCCATGAAAAACCTTAATTGAACTCACAATCCCCCCGATTTCCTTACTCACAATCCCCCCAAACAAGATCAACTCCCTGACTCACATTAATCCAGTAACCATATCCAGGAGCAACATAATTCATGTCTGTTACAAAAGGATTTGATGGAAAATATATATTGGGCTTAACATCAAAACCATGCGCAATAGTTGTATAATCTACTACAGAACAAAATATATCATCGTTTATGGATGTCAGAGATTCAAACACCCGGCCTGAAGGAAAAACAACATCCGGCTTACTTTTTACATATTTGACCATATTGCCCAGATAGCCCACCAGGTTCCAGCCTTCATTTAATCGTATGCCAGTTGATGAATCAAGCAATGTGCCTTCTGCTTTAAAATAAATCAAGCCATCTCCATCAAAATTGGCATCATCATTAACTTTTATCCAATATCCATATCCCGGAGCAAGATAGGTCATATCGCTAAACATGGGTAATTCGGGGCGATATACTTTTGGCATGGTATCATAACCGATGATAATACTGTAATTCCCTGCAATACTTTCCAGTATATTATCCATGCTGGTGAATTTTTTATATTCCACACCATCAACAATAAAGACATCAGGCTTATCGCCGACATAATAACAGGTATTTGTGCCAAAGCTAAAAAGATTCCAACCTGCATGAAGCGGAATGTTTTGTACAGCATAGGTTGTCGATGCTGATGCATTTTCTGTGTTTAGTGCCCTATCTCGAAATTGAACATATATTGTCGAGCTGCCATCAACTTCAGGAATATTCCATTGCTTGGTTGTTGCAAACTGTTCCCATGTGCCACCTATGCCATAGCCACTATTGCTAATATACATTTCATAAGCATTCAAGGCATATAATTCCAGAGATATGACATATGAACCTGTTGTTGGGGAAGTTGTCACGCTGGCATCCTGGGGCCCTACTGTATCAATTCTAAAAGCACCTGATGTTCGCGTTGGGCCAAGATTCATCTCGGTATCTTCTGAAGCAATATGAAAATAATATTCAACGTCATCCGCGCCTGTCAGATCATTGCTTGAGATTTCGAGGTTTGTTACAAATTTGACATCTGTATCAGTAATATTTAAATCATTGAATGTGTGGGTTTGGTTTTGGTTAAACAAAACATAGTAGCCATTTACTTGTGTATAACCTGATGGCAACCCCCAGGACATTTTTATAATTGGATTGTTTGATGGGGTATCCAGAACATGGGTTGTTGATTGGAGAGATGTCACATTACCAATTGCGCAATATGATTCCCCGGTAAATACGTATAGTAGTATTTGTAGAATAAAAAATGCATGAATAAATTTCATTTTGCCCTCATCTTCAGGATAATATTTGAGTGTAACCAAAATAGACTGAATTCCGGGGACATGACCTTATTTGTTGATGTAAGTTGTTATATTAACACGATTTATGTTAATAAATAAGGATCGTGTCCCCGGAATTCAGTCTATATTGTTAATCTCGCATAGGTCTACAAGTGTTGGTTTTTAGCCCTGAAAGGGCGATATATACCAGCCCAGGGCAACGCCCTGGGTAATGATATAAAGGTGTTATAGCCCTGAAAGGGCGGCACAGAGTTTATCTGGTCTGTATGTTTTATGTATCACCCTTTCAGGGCTAAATCATGGCTGACATTTACCCAGGGCGTTGCCCTGGGCTGGTATATATCGCCCTTTCAGGGCTAAAATATGTCGCCGCCCTTTCAGGGCGGGCTAAGGACATCTCGAAAAACTTGTACAAATAAAAAACCTACATCCCCGAAATCGCATAGGTCTGGAAGAACAACTTAATATCCTTAACAGTCTGAACAAACATTTCCAGTCCATAAGCAGAATCATAATGCAATGTCCCACCCGGAATAATAATCACCCAATTGGTATTCCAAACAGAGCGACCAACTAAACGACTGTCATACGTCATCTGTGACTGATCAAAATATCCCATGTCATGATAAACTCTGTGACTTGAATACCTGCGAATCTGGGTCAGGAATCCATCAAGGGAATCCAGTGATGGGATCCATTCGGTATTGATCATATCAGAGCTTTTGACTGGCATTGGAACAGGAATCTTTTGATCAACAACCATCCATTCTCTTGAATGCAGTTCTAAACTGTCGGGTACCAGCATGACATCAATACCAGTTGGAACAAGATATGCCCGGGGTGTTTCAGACATTAAGCCATTGTTGTAGCCATCAAACCACATGCCAACAGATCGAACTTTTGTTGCAAAGTTTGATGGATCATATGCGTGATCTCCACCAGACAGCGGCCATCCAAAGAAATTCTTGCCAAACATGATTTCAGTTCCAAATGGAATGACAATACCCGGCTGTGGTCCTGCTGATCTGGGTGCAAAGGTGCGGCAGAACTTATTGAATTCAGGTATTTCCCAGAGGTCTGCCACCTGATAATTCATTAATGTCTGCTGCCAGACCTGATCATTTTGCGCGCCAGTTTTGCCATCACTGCCTTTAATTCGAAAGAGTTCGGATCTTAATGAAAATCGACCGGTTTCAGTCTGAGGATTATTAAATCCCATCTGTCCTTTTAGCATGTCATAATTGACTTTAAGACAGGCGAGAATTTCTCCAAGACCGCCCTGGCCAATGATCCATTGACCATCTTCATATTGTCCCAGGGTTCTCTGGCGAATAATTTCAGTGATTAATGGTCTTGCAGATGCGGCATCACGCTCACTCAAGTTGGTTTCATAGTCATATGCTTTGGCAGCCAGATAGACATATTTGGCGGCTGCATCAAACATATTTCTATATTTTGAAAGGGCATCAGTCAAATTTAATCGGAGTGCCATATCCATGTATCGTTCACTCTGGGCTTTGGCTGCCACCTTTTTGTTAAATGCTTCACGTTCTTGAAGCACTCTCAGGCCTTTACCCAGCTCAGACTTGTATTGCTCAGAAACCTTTCGCATGGTTTCTTTTTGAAGGAAAACTTGCATACGAATAGTGGCTTCATCCCCAATTAATTGTTCAACTTCCTTCAATATTTCTTTGATTTCATACTGATAATTTTCTTTTTGAATTTGAATCTCTTGATCAAATGCAACAAAATCTTTATTGAGTTCAATGGAATCTGCATCTAAATCCAATTTAAGGGCAACACCTCCGATGACCTTTTTGACTATATATCCAGCCACTCTGATGACTGAACGAATGGGTGATGTGGCATCAATAGCCAGACCAACAGCAGTAGGCATTGCCTCTGCAATTGCTTCCCCCATATCTCCGGCAATATCTCCACCAAAATTCATCCAGGCGGCTGTTTTTCGTAAGTTACCTATTTGGGTGTTTAAGTTTCTAATTTTGGTTTTTGCCGCATCAATATAATAGATTTCATTGGCAAAGAGATCAGATCGGGCTTCCATAATTTCAAGGGTATAGTTGATCTTATCGATCAGGCCATCATAGGATTCCAGTGCCAGTTGCAATTGGGTTTCCGCTTTCATCAACTCAATAAGCGCGAGTTGAATTGATCCTGGAGAATCTCTGAGTCCCCAATCTGAAGGTGCTGTAAACCCATAATCTGCTGTACTCATGGGGAATGTTATTTCCAATGTTTCACTATAATCAATCGCTGTATAATTGGATTGTAAGAAATCAGTACCAAAGAAGTGTTTATACATCGTTGGCATTCCAGATATCTTAAACGCCTTTGTTTTATCCCAAACACCATAGGATCCAAATGGTGAAAAATATGCGTTCATTGAAATGTTTGGAAGCGGTAAAGTACTTGAACTGTATTCGGCTACATCCATGTACATGTAATAATAGTAATCCGGTCCAACATAACCCGCAGGGTATGTTTTTCCTGAACCAATTGTGCCATCATATGGTGAGCCAAATATTTCAATCAGCCGGTTTCGATATTCCCTGTCTTTTTCAATCACCATCCGCGTAAAGTCTTCGGCGGATATGACCAGATTTCGGATGCTTTTTTTGGTTTTATTGGCATGATCAAAAATAGCTCTTGTATTATCCAATGATTTGCACGCGCGTTCATAAATTTGCTCAAAATGCGTCGCTGCATTTCTTGAACCCGGTATAACGTAGTTTGGATCAATGTCAAAGGGGACTGCATCGGGTGATATGCCAAGGGGGTTCAATCCATTATTGGCATTATCATATTCCTGCTGAATGGTTTGGGCACTGGCAACAATTTCAACCAGATCAGGTATTGTTTTTCGATCAATTTTGTTCAAGCCTGTTTTACTTAGCGACTGGGCGTCAGATGGCAGAAGGGTATTGGATGTGATCCAATCAAAATAGGCCCCTTGATAACACCTTCTGCTCCATTCAGTGACTCCCCATCCTCTTGATGAATCGGTATCTTTATAACCCTGCCATTGTCCCTGGGGATCATCAACATATCTGGAACGATAGGTCAGATTGACAATTTCTGCGCCTGCTTTGGCTTTAGCTGATGCCAATGATGCAAAGGTTTCTTCATCAAGATAATCCACATCGATCACAACGCCCTGCATGCCAAATAATTCTGATCGGGTTTCCCAACTAAAGTATGGATGACCTAAGATATCGTAATATCCTTTCAGACCAGACATATAATGGCCCCAGGCATCACCATGGGCTTGTGGATATAAGGCCTGACCATCGAGTTCGTCAATATAGCCATCAGTATTTATATCCCAAATGGCGTAAGCATTGGCATAGGCCACTTCACCTTTGCTTTTAGTAAAATTCCACATTAAGCGGTTATATGAAGGACGTGCGCCGCGTTCATCCATACCGCGTAACAAGGACAGTTCTTCGTCCAATAGCGTGGGCACCTGGTTCATAAAACTAAATATGGTGGGTGCTAAGGTGCCATATTCGACACTATTTGATGCATACCCAATAGTTGGATCCAATGCATCAGTGTAGGCATCGTCACCCAGCAATTTGTAAAAATCTGCGATTCTAGATGATGCTAAAAGCAAGGCCGCTGTTATTCCAGGCGTACTTACCGGTTGCGCCAGATTGATACTTAGCGCCATGGCACGATTCAAAACTGTTTGATATAATTCAATTAAACCAACATTTTCAATAATATCTTTATCTGGATTTAAAGCAACAGCGCCTTCAAAACGTTGACCCGCCTGTTGAATCATGCTGACATAACTGGCCGGGCTATCAATATTATTAAAACTGGTAATGCGGGCTTCATAGGGATTCACTGCATTGATGACACGTTTGACCCAACCTTCAGCAAGCTGCGCCTGATAATCGCCAGGTCGAGAATTGGCAGCACCTGCCCAGTCTGACCAACACGTTGAAATACTTTGGGGTTCACATAACGAATGCCGATATCTGGCGTAAAACAGGGTTGACCTTTGTGATCTTCCCAATAACATCGCTTAGTTGGGTCACCCGGTTTTCCAAAAATTTCTGTTGGTGGGGTTGCAGCAATCACAAGATTAAGTGGATAAGGTGCGCTGACTGGATCACCCGCATTCATTGTATAATTAAATGTGTATCCAACTGTTGCGTCCATAATTTCAACGCGAAATGCGGCCATTTGATATCTACCCAATGTGTCATCTAAGTATTCCACAAGCACATATGGATCAGAGGTATACACATTGGCCTGCCTTGTGGTGATATTGAGATCATTCCGAAGGGCAAATGCTGTTTGTGGAACAGGTACAGCATTCATATTTTTGAAAGATGTTGTCACAAGCGCATGTTCTTCATTGGGATTAAAACCCGCCAATGTTCTATCTGGCTGATTATAAATGGCCAATTTTGTATATCGACCGGTATGCATATAATTTCGGGTGATTCCATTGGCATCAGGAAAGGTTTGTTCGACACCACTATAGTTTTTGCCTTCAGATCCAAATCGGCTGGCAATAACGATTCTGTTTTCAATGGGCCAATCCGCTTTATATTCGACTGCTGTGTAGGCAAAGTCAGCGCCATCGTGCATTTTGTACCAGGTGACCATTAAATCATCGTTTCGATCCCCTGGTGACACTTCAATATTCACAGGAATAATGGGACCCGCCATTGTGTCACGAGTATGGATATTGGTATTATAAAATGCCATTGGTCTGAATATATAGCCATTATGGGGACATGTTGGATCATGGGCAATGCTGGTAATTTCATCTGCAACAAATACATTTTCTGTTGAATAGGCTTCATACCATTGGATGGTATTGACCACTCTGATACAGGCCAGTTCTTTGTTCTGGTCACCAATTGAGGCTGGAAATCGAATGTCCGGGTTAATTAACCAGTTATCAATTATCCTTGATGGTGTTTTATTGAACAAAGCCCCATAATGGAAATTACCAGAAGAATCTTCAAGATAAGGCATTCCCTGTCGGTCCATTCGGTAGTATGCCGATAAGTTGGGTTCATCACCCACTAAACGTTTTATACTATCTGTCGTTAAGGCCAGTCCGCCTTTGGCTTCATTCCAGAATCTGAGTTCATCAATAGTACCCTCAAAATAATTTTTATCCAGACTGTGTCTTCCAAGATACATGGTTCCAAGGGCAGCATAGGATGTCACCACCTGATCTTCAGCAACAATTTCACCATCACGATAAATTTTTCGGTCAAACACCTTATTGCTCCAGTTTTCATCGGGTGATTGTGTACCAACGAGTTCCCCTTGATTTGTTATTGGTAGGGGTTCACAGGCAGTTAATCCACAATGCGTATTATCCACAAGCACACTACTACTGCCTTCGTCAATGCGCCAGTATCTGATGAGATCTACATGTTCAGAAGGTGTCAGACGTTGATCCATACTTGCAGCAATTTCATCCGGGCTTCTGAGATCATCCCACACTCGAACTTCATCCACCTGACCTTTTAAGTATTCAGTACTCCAGGGGGTTGCACCAAATGTCATGCCACCGGTTCCTGAATAGGGCTGTGAGGGTTCATCACTGGCAATAAGAACACCATCTCGATAAATGGATCGATTCCCTCGTGTTTCAAGGGCCCAGGCATTATTGATATCAGCGGTATGCAAAAAGCCATGCCCATAGTTTCTGGTACTATCTTTAACCACATCGCCCTGGGCTTCATCCATGCGCCAGTATCCGATCAGTCCGGGTTCTATGCCATCAAGTCGGGTATCCATGTTTTGTTGAATTTGACTATAGGATCTTGCCACAGCCCATGTTCTGACATCATCAATTTTAACCTGGGCGACATTGGTACTATAGCTGATATAAAATGGATCAGCAGTCATACCAATACTTTGCCCGCTGGAATCAATTTGATCAACCTGTATGCCATTGATATAACCGGTCATTTTTCCATTGGACAGCCATGTCACAGCAACGTGCGACCATTTCGCCGAGATAATAGATCCAAGATCTAAGCTAAATTTCGTGCCAGTTTGATCCCAAATTTCTGCCATTAATTGATTGGCGTTATCCAATTTTAATACATAGCCATTATTTACATCTGAATTGAACTTACCTAAAATAATATTATTTCCAGACTGTACTGGTTTTACCCAGGTTTCAAAGGTTAACTCAGTTGTTGCGTTTAAAGCATTTTCATGGGGAACTTCAATGTAAGTATTATTTTTAGCAGACATATGGACGCGCTTAACATCTGGAAATGATGTTTGTTTCATGCACATATAGGCACGATGAGATACAGTTGCATGTCGCCCACTGGCAGAATCTTTAGCTAAAGTACTCCAGTCATCAAAGCGCCAGTATCCAATCAGCCCAGGTTCATTACCTTGAAGGGGACGTTCTTTATAGATTCTCAGTTGATCGGGGGTACGCGCAACATTCCAGATGCGGACATCTTCCATATATCCATGGAACAACTTATCATTCCAGTTACTTTTGCCAATATAGCAATTTGTTCGATTCGTATTTTCTGGTCGGACTGTTGCTTTTTGTGATATAACTTCTATACTATTAATATAAATGCGAAGATGCGTATCATCAAGTATGCCAGCAACATGTGTCCATTCTTTTAAAGGAATTTTTTGTGGAGAAGTTATATAATCATAAGCTGCACCATCCCAAAAATAAAGAGCCGGTTGACCAGAAGTACCTACTGTTGCCGCTAAAACAACATTTGCTTTGCTTGGACCATTACCAAAATCAAGTATACGTGACCAGTTTGCATAACTTTCCATGTATACCCATGCTTCAATGGTCATATTGCTTCCATCGAACCATACAGCATCCGGCACATCAACATAATCTGATGCTCCAGTCAAAATAAGTGATTGTTCTTTGGGATTGGATAAAATCTGAGGTGTGGTTGATGCCCAGGCTTTTTTGGTATCCATGTTTACAAGGGTGATATCATTTTCACCTGAGCTATCTTTTGCTGTGTTGCCGGCAAATTCATCAAATTTCCAGTAGCCTGTGAGGTTGGGTTCATTTCCTGTAAGGGTTTTTGTATAATTGCTGTAAATTTCATCAGCGGTTTTGGCAACACTCCACAATCTTAGATCATCTATCATACCATCAAGCAGTCTGATTTGATCGTTCCCCCAACTATCCGCACCAATACGATTTGTGGATCTAACGACATTTGCCGGTATATAATTTGAAGTATCTGAAAAGATCTCCTTTCCATTATAATATACAGTCAATTTAGAGCCTTCAAGTGTAACTGCAATATGCGTCCAGACATTTGTTGGAAGGGGTGTTGTTGGGTAAAAAGCACTGTGTGTGCCCCCCCCCATTACCTAACCAGATAAGTGGCCGTTTGTTTATACCAGCGTCAGCCAATCTCACTACAATAATATCTGTATTATTACTATTTCCAACACTAAAAAGGGCAGGGTAATTATCGTTTGATCGCAAATAGACCCACGACTCAATTGTAAAATCTCCATCGATCCATACGCCAGAAGGCAGCGTTCCATAATCATCAACATTATCAAATGATATCGCACGATCAGTTGGTTTATCTCTTTCTGGTAATTTTTCCCATGCCTGAGCAGAACCTTCAGTCACTAATGTGCCATCCATTGCGCCTGATGTACTATCGGCAACCACTGCTCCAGTTTTTTCATCAAAAGGCCAATATGCGACCAAATTAGTTTCATCACCCGCTAATTGAACACTAATGTTTTGTTGTATTTCTTCAGCAGTTCTTGCAACGCTCCAAATGCGAAGTTCATCAATGTCGCCATTTAAATAACCTTCTCCGGCTGTGTTACTTTTTGCAATATAATTAGATGACCTTGTACCAGGGTTTGGAAGCTCAGTAAGGTTATTTGTGGCAACTTCAGTACCATCAATAAATAATTTTGCACTGGTGTCTTGTAAGGTTGCGGCAATATGTGTCCAGGTATTGATTACAATTGGATCTGGAGCTGTCAATGTAAATGATGCGCCATTTTTGTTATATATTTGCAATGAAGGTTTTCCACTTAATTGATCTGATGCACATAAAATGACATTATCATCAAGTACTCCATTACCAAAATCAATAATTTTTGCCCAATTGGTATATTCATTCAATTTAACCCATGATTCAATGGTAAAATCTCCGCCATTAAACCAGGTTGAGGCAGGGATTGTGATATGATCATTATCGCCATCAAAGGCTAACCAGCTTTGTGTTGGATTCATGATGGAAGGTGGATTAAACTTTCTTCCTGCTAAAGGATCCATGTATAGCCATCCCCACCATCGATTTGGGGAATGGTCGTATAAAACATTTCCATCTCTTTCATTACAGGGGTAGTAGCCAACAAGGTCAGTTTCATTACCAGTGAGTTCATGATCTTTGTTGGCAAATATTTCTTCCTGGGTTCGTGCGGTTTGCCAGATGCGGATATCATCGATTTCACCTTTGAATGTGGAGTTGTGAGCTCCCCTATCACCAAAATAAAGATGCCATTTATGATCCGCATTCCACATATGACCTGTTTTAGGCTTTTCATCTACTTGTTCTCCATTTTTATAAACAATTATTTTTGAGTGGTCATATACAACAGCCACATGATACCAGGTATTGGCTTCTACTGGAAATGTCTTAATCCATGACCAATTAGGCATCCATGCATATTGAAAATAACCATCAATAACAGCAGCTTCATAATAAGCTTCTTTGTTATACAGTATGTTTTCACCGGTTGTTCTTTCAGCTTTGAACCATAGTTCTATGGTTTGATCGTTCCTGTTAGGAATTGTTTTATCCTGAGCGTAATCAGTTACATGATGCCATATCATGACATGTTCATTTTGATTAGCAGTATTATTTCCAGAAAATTTTAATGTACGTTCTTTTGGTTTTGATTTGATCAGTTTTCCATACCAGGGAAGGCTTGTTATATCATTAGGATCTCTTTCTGGTGGTAGAAATGGGTTGTTTCTAACATAGCTCAAAATGCCATGATTCATTCCAGGAGAACTATCATATACAAAGTTTCCATTTGCTGTATTAAATTTCCAGTATCCTTGAAGGTTCGCTTCATCGCCAGTAAGTTCAACATCTTTATAATTTTGGATTTGTTCCTGGCTTCTTGCTACAGACCAAATTCTAAGGTCATCAAGCCAACCATTATATCGTGGAAGATCCAATGAAACACGGCTTCCGCCAATACCTGACTCCGTTCTTGTACCTGAGGCTGGGAGGGTTGAAACTGTTTTCGATTGAACTTCTACTCCATTAATATAAAGTCTTAGTGTTGTACCTTCTAATGTTGCAGCAACATGATTCCATTCTTTCAGGTTAACTGCATTTGGAGGTTCAATAGATTGATCTACAGTAGACGTAAAATAAAACAGACCGGGTTTCGCTTCACCTGAAGCATTTGAAGCCATAAGCGCAACACCATCTACTTCATCCCTGCCAAAAATCATGATACGCTCCCAACCATGCTTGATGGCTTGTATGTTTACCCATGCTTCAACGGTAAAATTACCATTAAACCAGGTGTTATTTGGAATGTTTATACCATCGTCAACACCATCAAATCCAATATATCGATCTTTGGGCTTAGACGCTACCACAGGTTCCGGATCTTGAAAATACCAGGGATTTTCAATCATATTCATTAGTTTTGCGTCGTTGCCATTACCAGAGCTGTCTTTTGCAACTCTGCCTTTGCTCTCATTTAATGGCCAGTAGCCAATTAAGCCTGATTCTGTTCCTGTAAGGGGGATATCTTTTTGGTTATTTAATTCCTGTTTTGGAAGGGCGCGGTTCCATATGCGGATTTCATCCATTTTGCCATAAGGGTTTGGATTTCCATTCCAGTTACTTTTTGCAATATAATTTTTTGTTCGATTAATATTTGCAGGTAGATGAGCAAGGTCTTTGGATACAACTTCAGTACCATTAATAAAAATTTTAGCTGTTGAACCCTGAAGCGTTACAGCAATATGGGTCCATGTTTCAAGTGGGAATCTATAGGGAGAAATTACACCAGCATAATTTGAAGAATTGTAAATATGAAGCGTTGGTTTACCTGTTGAACCTTCTGATAAGCATATGAGTACATTATCCGAACCCGCGCCATTTCCAAAGTCAATCAAACGTGTATAATTTTGATACATATAAAGATAAACCCAGGCTTCCACAGTAAAATCGCCAGAAAACCAGATTCCAGCAGGTACTTCAATATAATCATCCACACCATCAAAATTAAGCCCGATTTCTTTCACACCATAAGGCCCTAAATATTCATATGTGCAGGCCCAGTGGTGCCATGCAACATCGGGATATGCCTCATCTGTAATTAAATCATTGTTATAGAATCCAAATGTAAATCGGCCATCATCTAAAAAGCCAAGGTGTAAGCCTTTATTGGTTTCTCTGGTTCCCTGTCCCAAAACAGTCTGAAACGCATTTTCATTGGTTTTTGACCAGAATTCAATGGTAAATTTATTGGACAATGGTACGTTATCAGTGACATCTACAAAATCATCTACACCATCAAATTCAAGGGATATGACCTTTGGCCCATATTGAACATCTGATGCCGGCTGAACAGATTCATAGGAGCATGCCCAGTGATGCCAGTCAGTATCAGTATAGGATGCGGCGGTTGTTAAATTGTCTCCATAAAAGCCAAAGGTGAAGGTATTGTCTTGATTAAATCCAATGCGCATTCCTCTTCTGTTGGGATCTGGGTCCTGGCTTAATATGGTTTGTTCAGTACCTGTCAGTGAGCGTTGGGCCCAGAATTCAGTTGTGAATGTATTTTGACTGATATCAATAAACGATCCCAGATCCACATAATCATCCATACCATCAAATTGCAATGCCACATCTTTGGGAGCAATATCAATGGAATATTGTCTGCTGAATTGTAAAACGCTTTTACCATTTGTGGTGGCCTGGAAACCATCACTGTCATATTGAAGATTTGAATCGTTTTCCTGATATTTAATATCTTTAAATGTGACAACATCAATGGTCGAGCTATCCAGGGTGACAGGGGGTGTTTCTGCGATATGGGGAATAATGTATGATTTCGGAGGCCATACAACGATAATTTTGGTGACAAGCTTGCCCATTGAACCGGCATCCCATTCAAGATTGTATGTTTTATCGCCAATTAATGGGTATAGTTTTTTCTCATGATCGCTCCAATAATATAAATCCGATTTATCTGCGGTTTCGCTTGTGGCAGATGGATCTAATGCATCGTTTGAATCACCGGCTTCATCAAGGGGTTGTGTTAATGCCAGGTTGGATAGAATTTCAACCGGTATAGATTCCAATGAGACAGGGCTTCCCACGATTGTTGTTATTTCATAAATCTGCTTCTCGAAATTCCATGTAATATTCATTTCATTTTTTAATTCGTTGATAACAATGATACTGTCTGTATAGGTAAGATTTGATAGATTATCCACATATCCGGTGACATTATATAAAGGACTTCCCTGAGCCCAGATTTGCATGGTTGTGCCATCTAAGAACCACCATTGACCTTCACCCACAACACTGGGCTGACCGGTATCATCGAGGACATCGATTCGGATATTATTAATCATGGAAGACATGGATGTATTCATGGTAATCTTGAACTGTCTGCTCCACAAATATGAAATCTTTGCCCAGCTCACCATTTTAAACTGCGGAATTTCTTGTTTATCTAAAATATCAGCAAAATCATTCATTTGCGCAATTGAGGGGTCATCAATCCAATAGTTTCCTGAAAATTTATTTAATGTTGCAGATGATCCCATGCCAGAAATATCAGATGCTGAATCTGCATTATCATTTAAAGGCCAGTTACCGACAATTTTACCTTCCTTTTTAACGACAACACTTTTTACCTGTCCTTTAAAATAGGCACCAGTCAGACCTTTTCCAACATCAAGAATTGAGTTACTGCTATGATAATGATTGGAAATAAACTCAATCTTGCCAACCTCAACTGTATCTCGATACAGATACATTGTGGTGACATATGCAAAGTCATTTAATGTTTCAATCCATTTGCTAAATCTGACATACCGGCATTTCCATCTGTGCCAGTTAAGGTCTTCATAAGCCTGTGTTTCTATTTTACCCGCATAAGGGAGGTCGAAAACAAATGAATTTGTTGATGTAAATCCAGCTTCAAGGCCTTTATACGCAGCAAACTCACCCTGGGATATTATGGGATCATCACTGCCCAATTGCTCTCTTTTCGCCCAAAATTCAATAGACCATGAGCTTGCGTAAGCCAGATTAACGCCAGGCGCACTTACATATGATAAAGAACCATCAAACTGTAATGCATGAACATTATTTGTAATATTGGGTGCGCCTCTGGTCATATAACCAAGAGTGACGTACCGTGTATTACTGGATGATGCATCTTTTGCAATACCACCAATCTGACAGGCAATAATTTCATCTTTATCCACCCAGTGCTGACCAATGGTTGGAGTGGCATTACCAATATTTTCTAAAAAACCCGTTGATTGGGTTCCTGAAAAATCATGAGAAATTTCAAGCAAGTATTGGGTGACATTGTCATTGCTGACACGTTTGACTGCCAGTTGTTGTATTTCAGTCACTGATGGTGCTTGAAGCTGATTATTTTGCGTATCATAATAGGTCCAAACACGCGCTGCATTGGAAATCCCTGGAATAGCGAAAAGGTAAATGAATAAACTTATAAAAAAATATTTTATCTTCATGGTAACTCCTCAATTGAAACTTATTGGTCATTAAGGTTGGCAATCATAGAAATTCTTTTAAGAACAAATGTTCCCTCAACGTTTATGGAATCTTTATGAAGTCCAGAAACGCTTTCTTGAAACTTACCAATTAATTGTGACTGGCCTGAAGCTGGATCATTTGTATCCTGAACGGTATCAAAAACAAGCTTGATATTTCTGCTTATGGCTTTACCAGTAGGATGATCTGGATGATATTTGTGCATAAAAGGGTTTGAGGGATGACTTTCAGCAAGTGGCAATGTCACTGTGAGTGTTTTTCCAGCTCCAAATACGCCATTAACTAAAAATTCATTAAGCGTTGGATCAAAATCAAAGGCAAGGCTTCCCATTCGAATTCCCACCATTTCCCCATCACGTCTGACGACACCTTCAAAGTTTGGTATCAGGTTGTCATCAGTCACAAGAACTCTTCGGACCATTTCCACATTATTCTGGGTGAATCTTTTCTGCATCACAGTCACATCGCGAAGCAGGCGAATCTGATTTGATGTATCAACATGTAAGATAATTTTCATCATAAAAGGATTGTACACCGGGGTTGGCGTTACTGCATCTGTTTTACTGACTGCTTCGCTGACATTATTGACCTCGATTTGACCCAACCAGAGGCCATCATAAGTACCTGCCATTGCAGTAGAAACAAAAAATACAACGGTTAAAACCATCAAGAAATATTTCATAATATACCTCACTCTTTTAATCCTTTGGCCCAAACTTTAATAAAAAACAGATTTCCCAAATCATCTGAAATATTAAGTAATCCTGATACCTGGCTATCTACAATTTCTTTACTTCTAGCAACAAGGCAGATGTGGTCAGTTTGCCCGGGTTGTAGTGGATTTTTTGGGGAATAATTTACCAAGGGTTTATATATTGATTCAAGATGTTCATTTTTAATAATAATTGATAAAGGAACGGCATTATTTTCAAGAGGGGTTATGCTAAAATTCATATCATCTGAAGAATTATTTGTAATTTCAAGGGTAATCTTATGATCTTGTATTTGAAACTCTAAAAAGTTATTAATTTCCGACAGTTTTATGCCAAGCCCCCCACTATAGTTAGAACCACCCTTGCAAAAAATCCAATATGCTTCGTTTGTATTCATAAATGCTTTATCAGGATGAGCAATACGCTGCCATTTACTGTTAACAAGCTTATAGATATTTAAATCTGCATGGGCAGGAGAATTGGCAAAATAGTCTGCAAAAGAAATTTGCATATCAGGATTTGTATGAAAACCGGTAAAGTTGAAAGATTCAGGTTGCCATTTTTTGATTTCAAAAACAGGTTCACCCTGAATATGCCAGACAAAGGTGTCTTTTGAATACACAAGGTATGCACGATTGGCATTGAGTCTGAATAGATTATTCAAAAAGGCATCCGGATAGGCACTTGCTACCCATCTGAGCCAGGCATTTTTATTCCATTCTATGCTATCAGGATCTTGAATAAACTGCACAGATGAATGCCTTGGATAGTAAGTGATTACTTTTTTAATGGGTGTGTTTTCAAAAATTTTGTTAAGATCAGTCTCTTCTATTTGGACTTTTAAAAAAACGGCATTCCACCCTGGCTTTAGTGAAATGTTTTGGTCTAAACGGGTATTTGCTTTGAGTGTATTGGGTAAGATGATAATACACGCCAGCCATAAGATGATGTAAGTGATTTTTGTCAGGTTTTTAATAGGTGTCATGGATGATCTCCTTTTGTCTGAAAACTCTTTATTATAGAAAGCGTAAGAACAGCGTAGGGCTAAAGCCCAACGCTGAATTGAAAAAGGACGCTAAAGCGCCCTCATCCTTATTGATTCCAAATAATCATTAAAAGAATGATTGCCTATTTTTAATATGCTACCATTTATTATAATACGAGACTCTTTAGACTTATACGCCCGTTAATCAACCATTTCCCTCATAATCATCAACGCATCTTTAATATCTAATTTTTCGTTTTCATCAGATATTAAATCAATCATAGAAATATCTGCTTTTCCTGAAACCGCCTGTAAAATACTAACTAACCTTTTTAAATTGTTCAGTATTTCTAATTCTTTTTCAGTTAAGTTGGCTTTTATGGGATTATTTATAATAACATCAACAATATCAGTTGTTTCAAAACCAAACACATCAGTAACCAAGAGTTTAAATGTCAACGTTTCTTTTTCATGATCAAACACAGGGGCGATAAATTCTAATATTGAAGATGCATTATTCATTATTTCTACTTGAGTGCCATCAATCTGCTCCCATTTAAAAGTCGCTGTATTTTCTTTAATCATTGATGCAGATCCATCTAAAACAATATGATCACCACACTTTGCCAGGATATCTTTACCTGCATTTGCAAGTGGAGATTGTTCATCTAATATAGATATGACCACTGAAGCAGCCATTTTATCAACGGCATAAGCATCATCTTCATCAATGATAATTTCAAGGATTTCCATTTGTTCTTCAAAAAGATCAAAAAAAGCTTTTATTTTAAGACTATTTTCTTTTTCACCTTTTGATAAATAGACAGAAGAAGGGATGTAGGTAAAATCAAGACCATTTGTCGCTGTTCCTTTGACCAATAGTTTGATATTTTGGATGGAATCAATGGATCCTGTTCGAGAAATCTTTACCAGTAAGTCCTCACCAGACTCACGAATGGTTGTTACGTTCGATGTGATCGTTATCAGATCCATACCATCCTGAATTGTCACTTCATGCGGGTCATTGTTATCCAGTATATAAAGTGAGCTTAGTTCTTTAAAAGCTAAAAAGATGGATTCATTGTCTTCTGAAACATTATCCAACAAAGGAATGACTTTAACCAGGAATGTGTTATCCCCTGGTTTAAGCACAACAGGTATGACATTTTTAACATCTTCAAAGCGATACGCATCTTTTTCAGAGTCATAAATCTGAGCTTGAAGGAGATAATCAATACCATATTCTGCCTCACCATTGGTTTCAAAAGGGATAAAGAATTCGTTGGGTATGGCATCACTTTCAATAAGTATTTTAATTATGGCTGTTTGTTGTGATGATTCTTCGATGATGGACTCAACCAGTGTTGATTTAATTTTCATTGGCATTGCAAGTCCGCCTGATTCAATATTCCCATTGGCCCAAAGCTTTGCAATATCTGTATTAGACAGGCGGATATTTTCAAGACGAACGACACTGTCTGTATACTCTTCACCAACACCATCTGCATTGATCATTAATAGTGAAAAGGTATCTTCTGACTTGATTTGAATATAGTCAGTTAAGAAAGATTTTTCATCTTTATCTATCATATCAGATATATGAATAATATCGCCTTCATTACGATTAAAATCAAGAATGGTATCTCCATTATCTACAACAAAAATGTCACTGCCTTTATTGCCTTGAAGAATATCAGCACCTTTTCCACCCATTAAGATATCGTTTCCAAAAGAGCCTTCCAGGGTATCATCACCATTACCAGCAAGGAGAATATATTTGTTATGAATCAATCCTGCAGGATCGAGTTTTTCTATATTATCTATGGAAAGGGGAGAAAATGATTTCATATTCAGATCTTTTGTTTCAGCTGATAAATCATTTAATACATAGCCCATCCATTTGCTGAGTAAATAAGCGTTAATACGCCATTTTTGTATGGAGGAGAGTTCCTGAGAAATCATTAGTATTTCACCAATATATCCTTTAAAGTTATCGATATAATTTCTGCTTAATGTATTTGTGTTTTCGTCTTCAATAATTTTCTGTAAGGCCCCCAGCAGAAAGTAAACGCCTGAAGGTTGCAATTCTTTAGAAGATTTATTGATTTGATCGGTTAAAGTATTTACATAAGAAATGGTGGTGTCATCATTAAAATCAATTGATGAAAGGATCCATTTTTCTTTGTATGGAAATTTTCCAGCAAGCATTTGATCTTGTGCATTGATTATCAACATACCTGGAGACAGGGGATGTTGAGAGTCAGATAAATTAAATTGTGAATTAGTTCCTGCCCACAGGGTCTGACTTCTTTCGCCGGTTGATTTGAAAACTGAAAAAATCATTTGTGCATTGCCAATGGGATCTTCACCAAATCTAAATAAGGATTGTCCATTCATAAATAATGCTGGATTTCCTGATGCCGTCACATTGGGATGAATCTCAGGGGTTCCAAAGACTTCAATGGAATTATTGTTATTTCCAGATTGATCCAGTAATGCGCTACTGTCGATGTTTTCATTTGAACTCGCAGATTGTTTAAACATATTTAGCCAAAAGCCAGTATCAAGATTTTGATCTTTGGTAGGATTTGAAACACATAAATGAATGGTATACTCTTTTGCTTCGCTTTCAGCGCCTTTATTCCAGAGTTTAAGCAGTAGTTGCATGGTATCAACGTTGGGATCGACATGTTGAACATGAACTTTTCCAGAAAGTAAGTCCTGTGCTGAAAGAATGTCGTCTTTACTTAATATTTTATCCTTTTGCATGCCACCAATGATGTCTGAAAGAGTGGTCTCATTTATGATACCAGGCAATTCAGGCGTATAATCATTGCAAAGGATCAGTTTACCACCGGTTGGCGGTTTGACAACTTTTATCAGAATATCTTCAGGTTTTGTATCTGAGTCCAATACATTTAGATTCAGTATTGATCGTGTACCTTCAGATATAGAAAGGTTAAATTGATCATCAGAAATAATTGGGTTTTTATTACTTAAAGTGGGATTTGATCCATTTTTATATTCATCAATATTACTCCATCCATCTTCGTCTGGATCAATAGAAGCATCATCCGAGGATTCAGGATTTAAATTATTAGCAATTTCCCAAAAATCCGGAATTCCATCTTTATCAGAATCGGGTGGAATATAATTGATTTCAAGATCGATTCTAAAAGTATCCAGCCTGGATTCCTGATCAATGATCATATTTTCAAGTGCGGCTTGAAGAATACGAGCTTGATATCCATTCACTGTAATGTCTGAATGTTTCAATTTTTTGGCCTGATCAGAAAGCACAATCAGATCTTCTTTACTCAAAAGAAAACTGGCAGAATCTAGTATAATAGAAGCGGCCGTTTCTTTAGGGATGTGCAATACATAAGAATACTCATTTTGCTGTTCAAGCGCAGTTGAGTAAAAAAAATTTTCTAAGTCACCATCAACAATATCCCAGTTTAATGATCCTGACGTAACCAACATCTCATAACCTTCAAAATTATTAATGATCTTTCCATAAATAATGGTTTCTGGTTCAGGTATTCCAGCAATGCCGATTGCATTCACGTATGAACCAATTAGCAAAAGCAACAAAACAATTTTACCAACTTTACGCGTAAAGAGATTCATTTCTGACTCCTCTTTTTGATTAATTGTTAATTTAGATAAAAATTTTCTTATAAAAATAGTTGATTTTATATGGACTTTATGAATTTAATTTTTGACTGACAGATTAAAAGAAGACTTTAGGATAATGATTTTTATAAAGCTTAGGATAGAATATTTGTCAAAGAAAATCAAAAAAATACCCCCTATTTACCCCTTTTTTTTGAGCATAAGATCATTTCCAGGCTTTTTGGATCTTCATATAACAATCAGGGTACAGCCTTCTGATGTCCCATATACACCCAAAGGACTCGTGGTAATTTAATGCCCATTTGTTGAAATTCATGCCAGGCGGAACGATATATTTGTCCTTCAAAGCTTGATCGAGAATAATATTTTTTTGACCATACCTCTAATTCATATTGAATACCATATTCCAAAAAACATTTGATACTAACCTGAGGTGGATTCGGAGATTTCATGACATCGGGATGGTCATTGGCTGCTTTTAATAATGCTTTTTCTATATCATCAGGAGAAGATTTAAAATTAAGAATAAATGACAGGGTATGGTTGCGAATCGAATTGGGCCAGCTTAAATTATGAAAAATTTGAGTGGTTAAATATGAATTGTGCAAAATATAAACATGTCCGCCACTTGTTCGTAATCGCGTTTCTCTCCAATTGGTGGACAGCACTTCTCCTTCCAGCCCACTTGATGGAATATAAATCCAATCCGATGGTAAGACCGCACGAGTCATATGAAGAAAAATACCTGCCAATAAATCTTTGGTCAGCCCATTTAAAGAATAACCACCAATGGCAATAATGACAGTTGTTGAAACCACCAGGTGAGTTGGATTCCATTTTAGAACAAAATGAAGTATCCATAAAATCATCCCATAAAATATTATTGAACGAATTATTGACATCAGAAGGCGTGAGACAGGAAGCGTCTTTTCACGCCTGTTATACCAGGATCGAATGATATATTCAGATAAATAAATAAAAAGAGCAAAAAACCAGAAAATCATCCATGCATCAACATATCGCTCTTCACAAGTGAGAATAAATTTAATATTCTCAGATAGTTCTGAAATCCAGGCGGTGTTTTCCATAACATTTATTATGCTTAAAAGAACAAAACTAAATAATAAAACATACACAGATACCATGACATGCTTAAAGCTTCTTCGAGATTCAATAAACCGGACGTTGCCTTTTGATGTTGTGGACTCTTCAATGGTGCCTGGAAAAATGGCAGATAGTGCTTGTGCTAATATATACATTAAGACAAATACGATAATATCTGAGATAATAAGATAATAGCTTTTCATAGGGTGTTTTTTCCTAAAAATATTTTAGCTAAAATGAGAGAATTTTTGAATAATCAATCAATCAATCAATCAATCAATCAATTATTCCAGTTTTTGTTAATGTCAAAAGGAACTGATCCAATTCATTTTTTAACATCTCAACAAATATGGGAATATTATCCCATTTACCGGTTTTAAGTTCCTTTGATAAACGTTTGTTTGCATCCTCACACAATTCTGCCCCTAGCGTCATAAAACAGGATTCTAAGCTATGGGCAAAGGTGGCTAATTGAAGAAAGTCTTCATTGGCCATTGATTTTTCAATATCTTGCATGTAGCTTTTTATTTGTTTTGGATATATACGATACAGTGCTTTAAATAAAAACTGATCGCCATTCAGTCGGTTCATTACAAGTTCAGTATTTAAGATTGATCGGGTTTGTTTCATGGGGTCTTTTTTTTTTGAAAAAAGGACGTTATTAAATTTTTGGTTCATTAACTTTAGATATTTAGATATATAAAATAGAAAAAAATTCAAGGGGTAAAAAGTAGGTATTTTTTAACAAATGAATGAATCGGCAGTCTTGATTGCCATGTTGTTTTTTGTTAAACTCATTCGAGTGTAAGCAAAATTGCCGAAGCAAAAGTTTATTCTCATTTTTTTCATCGGCAATTTTGCTTACACTCAACTCATTCTTTTCAACTTACGAATGGAGGAATTATGCAATATCCTTTAATTGAAACCATTGGAAATCCAGACTTATTTGTTGGTCGCCATGAAGAATTTGACCGTTTGAATGAATTTCTGGCGTTTATTCCCAAAAG
>PEAL01000194.1 GCA_002753725.1 Deltaproteobacteria bacterium | reverse complement strand
TTTTTTGACAGTCAGATAGCATTTGTTTCAAACCAGACTGGCAATAAAGAAATATTTATCTGCGATTTTGACGGCTATAATATCAAGCAAGTGACCAAAAATCGATCCATTAATCTATCGCCCGCATGGTCTCACGACAAAGAATGGATTGCTTATACATCGTATACAAGGAACAAACCTGATCTGTATATCCGGAACATGGGAAAAAAACGGGGTGTTTTTGTTGCTTTTAAGGGCCACAATATTACCCCCGCCTGGCATCCAAATCGATTGGAACTGGCAGCTGCACTCTCTAAGGTAGGTAATTCAGAAATTTATCTACTGACTGGCAGTGGAAACATTATCAAACGACTAACGTTTGACTGGGGAATTGATGTTTCTCCTTCATGGTCTCCGGATGGCAAAAAAATTGCTTTTGTTTCTAATCGATCAGGAAACGCTCATATTTATATTAAAGAAATTGAATCAGATCACGTCAGACGGCTGACCTATGAAGGTAAGTACAATGTATCCCCTTCATGGTCTCCCAAAGGTGATCGTATTGCATTTTGTGGCCGAAAAAATGATGTATTTGATATTTATGTGATGAACGCAGATGGCAGTCGAAAAATGAAACTCACAAGAAATGCTAAAAACAATGAATCCCCTACATGGTCACCCGATGGAAACCTTATTGCCTTCAGCTCAACGCGATTAGGGAAAAATCAAATTTTTGTGATGACTGCATATGGAACTGATCAACGACTGTTGCTATCGCTTCCAGGAGAACAATTCGAACCTGCGTGGTCTCGATAGATTCTTTTAATTTTGAAAAAAATAAAAGAATAAACAGTTACCATCCACATGTTCAACAGGGTGGTTGCAATTTTTTAAAAAAAGATAAATAATTATATTTTTATTTGACCGATCAAGATTTTTTATAATATTGTGTCTTTTGAAAATAGAAACAATAAAAAAGGAGGTTTCTTATGACAAGGAAACGAATGTTCGTTTACATAGCATTCATTGGCATGATGGCACTGTTGACCTTTTCTGGATGTGTGAGCCAACCAGATGTTAAAACGCCAGCAGAAATTGCTGAACAGGAAGCAGCCGAACGGGCCAAAGTTGAAGCTGAAAAACGAATTAAAGCTGAAGAAGAAGTCAGAATAAAAAAAGCTGAAGCTCAACGGCAGAAACAAATTGAAGAGCAACAACGAATCATTGCTCGTGAAGAAGCAGCAAAACGTGAAAAAAGCCGACGTAATCAAGAAGAAATGGAAGCCAGAGAACGATTTGTTGAAACAGATATTTACTTTGATTACAACGAAAGCACACTTCGGTGGGATTCTCAGGAAGAACTCAAGATTAAAGCTGAATGGATGAGAACACATCCGGATGCTGAAATTATTATTGAAGGGCATTGCGATGAACGTGGCAGTGCTGCTTACAATATCGCTTTGGGAGAGCGTCGCGCGGAAACAGCCAAAAACTTTATCGTTGATTTGGGTGTTGAAGTTGAACGTATCGAAACTGTCAGTTTTGGTGAAGAACGACCGCTTGACCCACGATCCAGCGAAGAAGCGTGGTCCAAAAACAGGCGTTCACATTTTTTAATCAAATGATGATGTGATTGTTATTTTTTTATGCGCAATCAACGATATCTGTGCTTGATTGCGCATAGATCAGTAGAAATAACCTCATTCGGTTTTGGAAGTAATCATTATGGAAAAAAAGATCTATACACGGTTGATTGTTTTTTGTTTGCTTATTATTGCATTTGGATGTGTTTCTCAACAAGACATGCTTCATATTCAAAATCGATTAGTAGCATTGGAAACACAAGGATCAAGCAATTTATCAACATACAATCAGGTTGGGTCACGATTTGAATCTTTTGAATCTCAACTGCTCCATATCAAGCAGTCCCAGGATCTGATTGAAAAGCAATTTCGAGAACAATATGCAGGCATCAAAGCCAATTCCAATACCAGCCGGCATGAAATTCGTCAGATTACTGGTCGTTTAGAAGAAATTGAATACCATCTGAAAAACAAATTCAATGTTCTAAAACAAAAAAAAGATGAACCCTCTCAAGAAAATTTACCGGTTGCCCAGATTCTTAGTCGATTAAAAAGAATTGAAAGTTATTTGGGCTTTGAAGCTAATCCTTCTGTCCCTGCTGCTTCCGCACCAACAAAACAACCAACTCAGGTTGTGGAACAGACACCTGAAATCGAGTTGTATAGCAAAGCTAAAAATGCATTTGACACCAATGATTTTGAAACTGCCCGCATCCAATTTGTCAATTTTTTAAAAAAATATCCAAAATCAAATGATGCTGATAACGCACAATTCTGGATGGGTGAAATTTATTACCGTGAAAAATGGTATGAAAAAGCGATTCTTGAGTATCAAAAGGTTATTGAAGAATATCCCAGTGGCAATAAAGTTCCGGCAGCCTTGCTCAAACAGGGAATGGCGTTCCTTGAGTTGAATGACAAAACCAACGCCAGTCTTATTTTAAAAGAATTGACAAAAAAGCATCCCGATTCAGCAGAGTCCAAATTAGCTCAGAAAAAGCTGAACGAACTGTAAAAAAATCATTCCCTTTTTAGATAAGCCCCCTTGACAAAGGGGGCATTCATAATGGCGTACCTGCATGATAAAAGTGATTGGTATTGATCCAGGCTTGGCATCCACCGGCGTTGGTATGGTTCGTGGCACACATACACGAGTTGAAACCTATGCTTTTTATACCATTACTACATCCAAAACAACCCCCCTTCCAATGCGCCTCCAACACATTTATTCTGAAATTTATGATATTTTTTCCCAACAAAAGCCGGATTTAGTAGTTTTAGAAGATATCTATTCCCTTGGACGCTATCCCAAATCTGGAATTTTGCTGGCTAAGGTATCGGGTGTGATTCTTTTAGCTGCCAGTTATTTTAATATGGATGTGACTGAAATTCCAGTGCGTGAAGCCAAAAAAATTTTTACGGGCACTGGAAAAGCAAGCAAGCAACAACTTGAAAAAGCGGTTCGACATCTTCTGGGAAGAACAGAACCCATTAAGCCCAATCATGCCTCCGATGCCCTTGCTTTGGGTATGATTGGAATATTTCGAGGAAAATTAAAAATATGATTGCCTACTTAGAAGGTCGTGTTATCAAAAAAGAATCCGATCGGATTGTTTTACTTGCAGGTTTTGTTGGATATGAAGTCTTATTACCCAAAGTTGTGATGGATGAGCTGTCTCCTCGCATGGACGATGAATCGATTTCTCTTTTTATTTATCACTATCAAACGGAACGAAACCCCAAACCGACCTTGATCGGATTTAACCTTGAGGTTGAACGGGATTTTTTTCAACATTTTATTTCAGTTGAGGCGATTGGTCCAATGAAAGCCATTCATGCGTTGTCCATTTCTGTTCGGGAGATTGCCAGAGCAATTGAAAACAAAGATATTAAACTCTTATCCAAATTAAAGGGTATTGGTAATCGAACGGCACAAAAAATTGTGGCAACGCTTCATGGAAAAATGCAAAAATATGCATTGATTCATCAGGATAGTTTAGAACAAACGATTCAATCCTCCCGCCAGGAATCAATGGATGAAATCAAAATCCAGGTCATGAACGTATTGGTCAACCAATTGGGACATCGTACCAGTGAAGCAGAAGAACTGATTGATAAAGCCTTGAAACGGTCTCAGAGTATTGAATCCGCTGAAGCCTTGTTTGAGGAAATTTATCGCGGAGAAATGAATGAGCATGAATGAAATAAAAGTGAATGAAACGGCGGGGAGTCTTGTTTCAGCAATATGTCAGCCTGAAGATACAGATGAAAACATTTTATCTCTACGTCCCAAACACTTTGATGAATATGTTGGCCAACGAGAAACTGTTGAGATTTTAACCATTGCAATCACCGCAGCCAAACAACGTTCAGAAGCCCTTGAACATGTTTTGCTTCATGGGCCCCCAGGACTTGGTAAAACCACCCTGGCTCATATTATTGCAAAAGAGATGGAGGGGTCATTAACCATTACATCCGGGCCAGCCCTTGAGAAAGGTGGGGATGTCCTGGCTATTTTAACTCATTTGGAAAAAGGGGATGTTTTATTTATTGATGAAATCCATCGCATGCCCAAATCTGTGGAAGAATTTCTTTACCCTGCAATGGAAGATTTTGCCGTTGATTTTATTTTTGATAAAGGCCCTTATGCCAAAAGTCATCGCTACCGGCTCAATCAATTTGTCATGGTGGGAGCGACAACGCGTGTCGGATTATTATCTGCACCATTGCGCGATCGTTTTGGTATCTTTCGCAGCCTGGATTTTTATTCAAATGAAGATCTTACCTTAATTATCAATCGTTCAGCATCAATTCTGGATGTTCACATTAACGAGGATGCCGCCTTATCTCTGGCTGCAAGATCACGCGGAACACCACGGATTGCCAATCGATTGCTCAGGCGCGTTCGAGATTTTGCGCAGGTTCGGGGGGATGGTCATATTGATATTGAAACGGTTCATCGTGCCTTAACACTCGAAGGCGTTGATAATGAAGGTTTGACACCATTGGATCGTCGCTATCTAAAAACAATCATTGATTACTATCAAGGTGGCCCGGTGGGGATTGAAGCCATATCTGCTACCCTTCAAGAAGAAGCAGATACACTGGTTGATGTTGTCGAACCCTTTTTATTAAAAAAGGGATTTTTAATGAGAACCTCTGCCGGCCGAAAGACGTCTGCTGCGGCACATAATCATATTCAAAAATTTGAAAATGGATAATTGTTTTTTATACTCAATAGTTTGGGAACTATGGGCTGTAACAAAATATATTGTTTGAAAAAAATCCTTGATGGATACGCCCACTCACAATCAACACGGAGAAATACGAATGAATAAATTGTTACATACATATCTCTCACCTGAACGAAACATTCAGTTCGAATGGGAAGATACAAGGGAAACGGTCTCAAAACCCACACAAAACCTTCAAGATGAATTATTTTCAAGTTACAGCACCCATCAAGATGATTGGTTGTTACGTCTTGGATTATGTGATCCTGATACTTTTCTGTCTCCATCTTTGGATTATTTAAGACAGTTGGCACAAACGTTTACCCAGAAATTGCAAAAAACGTCTGACCTGGAAATACTTCGTGAAACAGTCGAGATATCATTATCTGAGGAGGAACAATCAATCTTGCTGGATCGTGTCCCCATGATGCCCGGGGCTGAATACATTAATGACGATTTTATTGAACAGTTTTTGGCAAGACTTCATCATTTTTTTGTCACTGCAATAACCCATTATGAAGGAAGCGTTGAGTCGTTTATCCAGTCGTTTCGCGCAGATGTTCATCTGATAGGGCGTATTTACTTTCATCTGGTTGAAAACAAACAAGGAGATGAGCCTTTTGCATTTCTGGTAACGTATTCAACACAGCTCAACACTCAGGGAAAATCGCGGCATTTACCACTAAAGTATGCATTGCAGGAATATGGTGATGATCAGGAAAAACTCATGGATTTATTATCCACGGTTTATCGTGCTGCAGAAAATAGCCGCCTTGTTAATGAAATGGTTGAGACGGGTGAATTGTTTCATCCTCTGGCCTGGTCGCCAAAGGAAGCCTATACGTTTTTAAAAGAAATTCCACTGTATGAAGCCTCCGGAATTTTATGCCGCATTCCTAACTGGTGGAAAGTAAAAGGAACATCGTCAAGACTCAATATTAACCTGGGGGATCGACAACCATCTCTTTTAGGCATGGATGCTATTTTAAGTTTTAATGCATCAATATTCATTGGCGGACTTGAACTGAGTCCTTCTGAAGCGAAAAAATTGCTTTTAGAATCAGAAGGCCTGGCGTTTATCAAAAACAAGTGGATTCCTGTTGATCATGAAAAACTCAAGCAAACGCTGGCAGCATATGAAAGCGCTGAACAACTGATGAAAGAAGGCCTGACCATCCGCCAGGCCATGCAACTCCAATTGACGCCTCAAAAAATGATTGGAATTGACATTGAGGATGATGACTCCATCAGCATATCCAATGGTGAATGGTTTGACTCTGTCATGCAAAAGCTGCGTAACCCGGATCAGGCAGAGCGTGTCAAACTCAAACGAAATTTTAAAGCTGATCTTCGAGCCTATCAGACAAAAGGGGTAAACTGGCTGTATTATTTGCATAATCTTAACTTTGGCGCCTGTCTGGCAGATGATATGGGACTGGGAAAAACAGTGCAACTGCTGGCCTTTTTGAATGCCATTATCAAAAAAGACATTAAAAACGCAAACTTATTGATTCTTCCAGCATCACTGATTGCAAACTGGATCAATGAAATTCATCAATTTTATCCACAATTGAAATATTTTGTTGCACATCCGGGATTTCATCCACCAAAATTTAATATTCAACGCACCTCTGATCAACTGGATTCTTTTGATCTGGTTATTACAACCTATGCCCTTTCTTATCGATATGAATGGATTCAATCATACTTTTGGCGATATATCATTTTAGACGAAGCACAGGCCATTAAAAATGCCGGTACAAAGCAATCCAAAGGCATCAAAAATCTCAATAGCAATAACCGCATTGTTATGACAGGGACGCCCATTGAAAATCGTTTGGGCGACCTGTGGTCATTGTTTGATTTTTTAAACCCTGGACTTTTGGGGAATAAAAATGAGTTTGCTGATTTTGCAAAGAATCTTAAAAACAAACCGGGGGGATACAAGCGCCTCAGACGGATTATTCGTCCTTATATTTTACGACGCCTGAAGACCGACAAGTCAATCATTTCAGATTTGCCGGATAAGGTAGAAATGAAAACATTTGCAGATCTGTCAAAAAAACAAATCGTCTTATACCAGAAAATTATTTCTGAAATGAAACAGGTGATTGAAAATTCTGAAGGCATTCAACGAAAAGGGTTAATCTTGTCTGCATTGATAAAATTCAAACAGCTCTGTAATCATCCCGATCAATATTTGGGAACCGATACATATGATGAAAAACACAGCGGCAAATTTTTGCGGTTGCGAGAAATCTGTGAAACCATTTATGAAAAACGTGAAAGAGTGCTTGTGTTTACGCAATTCAAAGAAATAACAACCCCCCTTGCGGATTTTCTGGCCACTATTTTTAATCGTGAAGGCTCAATCATTCATGGAAGTATTCCTGTCAAAAAAAGAAAAGAACGTATTGATCATTTTCAAAGTGACGCCTATGTTCCTTTTATGATATTGTCCTTAAAAGCAGGGGGCGTGGGCTTGAATTTAACCCGCGCCAATCATGTGATTCATTTTGATCGATGGTGGAACCCTGCTGTTGAAAATCAGGCCACGGATCGTGCTTTTCGCATTGGTCAGAAAAAAAATGTCATGGTACATAAATTTATCACACGAGGATCCATCGAAGAAAAAATCGATCAAATGCTCGAAGAAAAAAAACAATTGTCCAATGATATTATTGAATCTGCTGGTGAGGCATGGATAACAGAGATGAGTAACAATGATATTGTTAAACTGTTTCAGTTAACACTTTGATAAAAAAACAGGAACCTTACATGGGATATTATCATTTTCCAAAATATGTCAGTGTTGCAGAAAAAAAAGAAAAAGCTGCTAAAAAACTTCAAAAACTTCAAAAGAAAGATCCGACGATTCAGCCGGTCATTATTCAAGGAAACACGCTCGCTTATACCTGGTGGGGAAAGGCATGGAACGCTAACCTTACCAAATATGCGGATTATTCTAATCGTGTGGGCAGGGGCCGAAGTTATTTACGTCATGGCGCTGTTTTGGATCTTAGAATTGATGCAGGAACTGTTCATGCTCTGGTTCAGGGCTCAGGTAGCAGTCCATATAAAGTAAACATTTCAATCAAGAAACTTTCTCAAACAACCTGGCAACATATCAGAAAGACATGTGAGGGTAAAATTGATTCCTTACAGGAGTTGTTACAAGGAAAATTTCCAAAAGCGCTGGCTGATACGTTTACATCAAAAGAGCAGGGGTTGTTTCCATCGCCCCAGGAAATAGAGTTTTCATGCAGTTGTCCGGACTGGGCATCAATGTGCAAGCATGTGGCTGCTGTTCTTTTTGGCATTGGTACCCGATTGGATGATGATCCCATGCTGTTTTTCAAGCTGCGAGGCCTGGATGTCAATGATCTGGTAGCACAGGCTGTAAAAGAAAATACCAATAAACTCCTTGAAAAAGCAAAAAAGAAAACAACGAGAGTAATGGATAATATCGATATATCCGATGTTTTTGGTATCGATATGGAATCTGAGCCTGTTTCGGTTAAAGTTCCAAAAGCTGAAAAGAAAAAGCTTAATCCTGTCAAGCAAAAAAAACCGAAAGCAACTATCAAAGTAAAAAAACAGGTCAAAAAATCACTCAAAAAAATGCTTAAAAAACCTGCTCCGATTAAAAAACCTGCTCCGATTAAAAAACCTGCTCCGATTAAAAAACCTGCTCTTGTTAAAAAACCTCCAAAAATAACAAAACAATTGAATCCTGCTTCCTCAAAGAAGAATGAAATAGACATCATTCTCAAGGTCTTTCAACGCAGCCGAAAAAGCATTGACATTCAAACGTTACAGAAAAAAACAGGCATAGAAGAAAAACAACGGCTCTATAATGCAGTCTATCGACTGATTGACGAAGGGGAGATTCAAAGAGTCGATAGAGGGGTTTATAAAATTCGTAGATAGCCAGGGTGGTTGCCCTTTTACCAATAGAACAATATCCCCCCGAATGCATAACATGGGGATTGACGTCATGGGGATTGGCACAGGGGCAAGGGCAGGCACAGGGGCAAGGGCAGGCACAGGCACAGGGGCAAGGGCAGGCACAGGGGCCTGCCCCTACCGTGTTTTGTATTTCGATAATTCCGCAAATCCAAACCTGCTTTTATGGATAATGACTCTCAAATCTAAAATTTTTGACGCCCACATCCCTCAACTGCTGGTTACGTCCTGTCTCAATTTATTCAATACCATAGTTTTTCATAATTTGCGCATATGTTCCATTTTGTTTGATAACTTTGAGCCCTTTATTAAAGGCATCAATAATTTCTTTGTGGTTAGGATGAGCTAATCCACTGGTTACAAACATGTCTTTTTTGGATAATGAATTATTGGTAAAGGCGATTTTTTCTAAAAGGTGGGGGTCGTTTTGAGCAATAGCCACTCTGCCGACAATTTCATCTTCAAGGGTAAGGTCAATTCTGCCAGCAATGAGCTTGCGGATGTTAATATTAATATCGCTGACAGGCTCGCGTCTAAAATTTGTAGCGTTGTTAAACTCACTACCATAACCATAGTCTCGAATTGTTCCGATGATTTTTCCTGTTAAACTCGCCAAACCTGAAAATTCAAACGTGTTGTCTATTAATTTGATAAACTTAATTTCGTTGGCTGTATATGGATCACTATACAATAAAAACGCTTTTCTTTCCTCAGTCATCCATGTGTTTAAAATAATATCAATTTTTCCTTTTTTTAATTCGTCCATGGCTCTTGCCCAGGGTTTAATTTTATGCTTGATTTTATATCCTTGTGTGGCATAAGCTGCTTTTGCAATTTCTATAGATAAACCACCTTTAGGATTTTGGGGATCAATAAACGGCGGCCAGGGATCAGAGGCTGTGTTTAAGACTCTACCTTCACCACAATAAGCATTTGGACAAAATGCCAAAACCATAGCCAATAAAAGCATAAATCTTTTCATGTCTTACTCCTTCTTAATTAATAATTATTTAAAAAAATGATCATTTAGAACGTTTTGGAATGAAAAATGTGATTTGGTGTAAAAAAAAGCGTCAAAATAAAGACCAGAAATATTTTTTTCTGAGCCCTAAGTAAACATAATTATTTTATTTATCTTTAATAACTGTCATTAACAAATAAAAAAGAAATTGTCCATTATATA
>PEAL01000026.1 GCA_002753725.1 Deltaproteobacteria bacterium | reverse complement strand
TGAAGGTGTAAAAAAAGATATTTTCATGAATAATTAAGTACAAAGGGCGCAAAATAAAAATATTTGCCCCCCCTCTGATTGATTTTTGTTTAAAGATAAACGGAGTAAAGCCGCTTGATTTTTATCGTTTGGGTGTCTCAATATCATGAAAAAATTTGTTTGTAAAGCGAGGGCATTATCGACCATAACTTCAAATGGAAAAATTATTTAATCTTGATTCCTAAGCGACTCTCAAATCTAAAGATTTGGGACTATAGTCTTTATCGTTCTATATATTTTCATTATAGTGAAAATATATATTGATAAACCATATGTTTTCATTATAATAAAAATATATGGTTTTTGAAATGAAGGGTTTGGAAAAGAATTCGCCTGATACTGTGTGCCAGGTTATTATTTTTCTATCCCTGAGCTGCTTGAATAGCTAATGTTAGGAAAAATTAATGCAAATCATTGCACGAAATGAATATATAAAAAGTATTGAGCCCTATATGAATAATAATGTCATCAAAGTGTTAACCGGACAAAGACGGGTTGGAAAAAGTTATATGATGCGTCAGCTACGGAATAACATTAAACGTTTGGATCAACAATCAAATATTATTTATATTGATAAAGAAAAATTAACGTTTGATGATATAAGAGATTATAAAGATCTATATCATTATGTAATACAACATACGAAAAAAAAGTGCAAAAATAGTGTTATGATTGATGAAGTTCAAGAAATCATTTCTTTTGAAAAGGCATTGCGAGATCTGAATGAAAATTCAAGCTACGATATCTACTGCACTGGAAGCAATGCGAAACTTCTATCAAGCGAACTATCCACTTTTCTGGCCGGTAGATATGTTGAAACACGAATTCATAGCCTTTCCTTTATGGAATTTATAAATTTTCATCAATTAGATCATTCCATTGATTCATTTGGAAAATATATACAATTTGGCGGAATGCCATACCTGATTCACTTGAAACTCGAAAATGAAATCGTGTTTGATTATCTGACCAGCATATATAACAGTATTATTTTAAAAGATGTTGTGGCCAGACATAATATAAGAAATGTCAATTTTTTTGACAGATTAGTTTTATTTCTTGCAGATAATATGGGAAGTATCCTTTCTGTAAAAAATATTAGTGATTTTCTCAAATCTCAAAAAATAAAATTATCTATTAATACAGTAATGAGCTATCTTAATTATCTGGTTAATTCTTTTTTTATTAACAAGGTCAGCAGATGTGATGTTATTGGAAAAAAAATATTTGAAATCAATGAAAAATACTATTTTGAGGATCTTGGCCTGAGGCATTCTATCGTTGGTTTCAAACAAAAAGACATGGGGAAAATCCTTGAAAATGTAATTTATAATCAACTCAAATACAAAAAATATACAGTTTATGTTGGAAAAAATCATGATTTGGAAATTGATTTTATGGCTGAAAAATCAGACCAAATCCTTTATATTCAAGTCGCATATCTTCTTAAAGACACAAAAACCATTGAACGAGAATTTGGCAATCTTTTAAAGATAAAAGATAATTATAGAAAAATTGTTGTTTCTATGGATGACTTTGCACAAGGAAATGTCAAAGGGATTGAACACCTTCATATACTGGATTTTTTAAAAGAGTTTGGATAATATCTGTCAATAATGAAGTAAGGAATGCTCGAAAAATAAGTTCCCCATTTTAGATTGGCGTCCCAAAGCGTTAGCTTTGGGACGCCAATCATTCTTTATCGTTTTTGCTTGTTCTGAATATATTCATGCCATTCAAATGTCAGCATGGTCTTTTTTTTCGTATTGCATGCTTTACAGGAAGGTGTGACATTACCGCGCGTGGTCCTTCCGCCCCGGCTAATGGGTACGATATGATCCATTGTTAACTCTTGTGGAGAGATCTTTTGACCACAATAATGACAAACGCCTTTTGCGCATTTTCGTTTCCACCATTGACTTTTGCGCAATTCTTTGGCTTTATATTTTTCACTGGCGATAAAAGCATTATCGCCCATAACTTCAAAGGGATCCAATGTATTATTTCCGAATAGTTGAGGCTGAAGAGTTGGGGATCGTGCTGTTAAGCAAATAAGTCCATCAAAACGCCCAAATTATTATCATTTGATGTTTGTCGCAAAACATCTTCAAGACTTTCCACAGATAACTCTTTGATAACAACATCTTGTTCTACATTAATTAATTCAACATAGGGCCCCTGGTCATCTTCGTTCAGACGAAATTTAGCCCCTTGAATATTGGGTCCATTTTCTGATTTTTTTAACTGTTCGAGCTTTAGATTTAATTGATATATTTCAGACTTGAGTTTATCTCGATCAGCCTCTTGTGCCAGTGGCAATTCCGAGCGTTTTAAATTCAACTCTTTTTCTTTGTAGGAAACTTTTTGAGATTTTTGCGAAGCATCATCATGTTTGAATTGAATGGGCTCAATTTTTTTAGCGCCGGGTGGCAGCATCTGGACGTTGCTTTTAACTATTTCTTTATTTTGCAGATGGATGCTGTCATCGCTATTTTCATTTTTTTTAGATTCATACGGTTTTTTCGGTTGTTGTTGCTGAACCGACGGTGAAATGGGTTTTGTCAAGGGTGTAAGTGTAATATCTGACATAATAGACCTCCGAAAAATGTTATTAATAAAGCGTTAAAGAGTGAAAAGCGAACAAAAACCAATAAAACCATTCTTTTTTAACTTTTCACGACGTGTGTAAGGTTTTTATCGACCATTTTGAGCCAAGCCTTAATCTCTGATACGAGCATTTGAAAATAAGCATCTACACCGCCAAGCCCTTTTCGACCAAAAAAATAATTAATCTCTAAAAAAAGAGGTTGGTTCTTCTTTTCGTGGAATAAAAAATCAAATCCAGCCAGGTTGATCTGTGTCTGTCTGCAAAATTCAAGAACCATTGTTTTTGCCTGTTCCATCAGGTTTGGATCAGAATCATAATCAAGGGTCGCACCACGGGCAATGTTTGAATAAAAAGAATCTGCTTGAACCCGCCAATAAGACTCAAGCAAACGATTAATAATAACCACACGCAGACTTCGGCCCTGGCAGGGAATATACTGTTGCAGAATAAAACCATATTGGCCAATGTGTTCATACGCTCGTGCGCGATCAATCAATTCATTGAGATAACTCTCTGAGTCAACATAAAAAACAGTATGGCCTTCACCACCCCAGGAAAATTTAAACACACATGGAAACCTTATTTCTGTCATCTCAGATAAATCTGTACGAACCCAGTCATCAACGCTATCAAAAACCCGACTCTGGGGATGGGGTACACCCCATTTTTGAAACAATCGAATCTGACCGGTTTTTCCAGGATAGTGAAACATGGCGTCATAATTGGGGAATACATGCAGACAATTTTCAGATGCCATCATGTACAGGCTCTGACGGCATCCTTGAGGCAAAATAACTGCGGAGGCATTTTTGATAGCTGCACGGTCCATCTCGCTCGGATCACGGCCAACACAAAAAATGTTTTTGTCCGCTTCAATCATGGGGTGGTATGAAAGTATCATGGATTAATTTTCATGAATCAAAGCCCAGCCACTTCTTTGCCGCAATGCTTACAGATGTTTGCCCGATCTTTAATAATTTCAGCACAAAAGGGGCATTCGCGGGTGAAATGACGTTTATGAATTTTTTTAATGGATGCCTGAACTTGTTCAGTAATTAATTGATTGCCATATTTATTGTTTACCAGGCTTTCAATATCCGATACTCTGCCAATATCTCCAATCATATCAGCTGCTTTCAATCGAACGCGTGCGGGTTGAAGTGCATCGAGCAAAATCAGCATTGCAGCATCGGCATCTTTATGAACATAGGCATCTGCCAAGGATGAAAAACCAATTTTGATCGATTCTTTCAGACGTTCCTGTTCCTGTAGAACTTGCTCACTAATCAACTGACCGGTTCCACCTTCAGGGCTGAATACAGGGATAAATTCAAATGTTTTACCATCCGGATAGCTCATGCATCGATAGGATGCATTGTGGGCAAAATTGCCGCGAATGTTATCCCATCCATCTTTATAAGACGGGCATTCGTCATTGAAACAAACATATAAGTAGGGTGAGCCCCATCCGAGACCATCACCAAAAGCAAAATCAGGTACTTGCCATACACTCATACTATTTTTACAATGAGGACATTTGGGTGCCTCTTTTGACAACATCTCATCTAAAATATCTTGTTTTGTTTTCACTCATTTTCTCCAGTATTTTTGTTGTTTGTGAACCAACACACAATTGGTTCTTTTATTGATTGAAAATAATGATCTTGATGTGAAGTGTCAAGGTCTCTTGGGCAAGTCTCTTGGGGTCAGACCAGGCTAAGCCCCTAAAATATTATTCATATCATTCCCCAAAAGGGTGTTTTTCGAGGCGTCATTTTTAGCATCCACGGGTCAGGATGTCTGAGCCTATTGCAAAAATTTTTCAAAGGCATCAACAGGAACCGGCTTGCTGAAAAAATATCCTTGATACGCCTCACAGCTCAATTCGGCCAGAAAATCCAGTTGGCCTTGTGTCTCCACGCCTTCGGCGATGGCTGCCATATTGAGTGAATCTGCCAATGAAATAATGGCTTTTGCGATATCACGACTTTGGGAATCATCTGGAAGATCCTGAATAAAAGATTTATCAATTTTAAGTTTATCGATATTGAATTTTTTTAAATAGGCGAGGGATGAATAGCCGGTTCCAAAGTCATCTAATGATAACCGGAACCCCATTTTTTTCAAGATATCAAGTTTTTCGATCACATCCTTATGATCCATGACAATACGTTCGGTCAACTCTAATTCAAACCATTCATATTTTGCCTGTTCAGTGTCAATGATCCTTTGTATGGTCTCTATAAACTCTTTTTTTCTGAACTGATAATTGGAAATATTGACAGACATCATTAACTCAAAACCACGATCTCTCCATACCTTGATTTGTCTTGCAGCCGTTGTAAGCATCCATCTTTCAATGTCTCCCACAAGACCGCTTTCTTCAGCAACAGGAATAAAAATATCGGGTGGAATAAAGCCCTTTTCCGGATGAATCCATCGCGACAATGCTTCACAACCGATGAGGTTACCCTCATGGATATCAATCTGCGGTTGATAGTACACTTCTAGTTGATTATTTTGAATTGCTTTTCTCAGGCCGTTTTCTATAAATATTTTTTCACGAGCACTTACATTTTGAGCATGTGTATAAAATTCAAATCGTTTTTTTCCAAACTCTTTTGCCCGATGCATGGCAATATCTGCATGTTGAACCATTTCTTCAGCGGTTTCAGCATCATCAGGATAAAAACAGATCCCCATACTTGCGGAGGTATACACTTCTTCAGTATCAATCATCAATGGTTTTTCAAACATACTCAGCAAATTTTGTGAAAAATAGGCCAAATCTTCAGTTTGACTCAATTTTTCAAAAATGATGGCAAAGGTATCTGCACCCATTCTTCCCATTGTCCCGATGTTTTTTGTTTCTGGAAGGATTTTTTCAACAATCTTTTTTAATAGGATATCACCGGTTTTATGACCATAAGAATCATTGATGGCATTGAAATTATCCATATCAATCACAATCAATCCCAGTTGCAATGCATTCTGATGTGCCACGCTGATAGCATTGGTCAAACGGGTCATCAATGATGTTCGATTGGGTAAATTGGTTAACGTATCATAGTTCGCCAGTTTTTGAATACGCTTTTGATCTTCTACTTTTTCGGTGATATCCAAACAAATACCAATATAATTGGTCAGTTTCCCATTTTGATCCTTGATAGCAAAAATGGATAACACCTGACTGAACATTTCACCATTTTTTCTTCGATCGTTAATTTCACCTTGCCACATACCTTCTTGATAGATACTTTTCCACATATTTTGATAGAATGTGCGATCATGCCATCCCGATGCCATCACGGCAGGATCTTTACCAATAATTTCCTCAGATGAATAGCCTGTAATTTGCTCAAAACTTTTATTCACCATGATAATTTTCTTTTTAGCATCCGTAATCATGATACCTTCATGCGTTGTTTCAAAGACTTTCGCACTCAATTGAAGGTATTCCTGCATTTTTACTGAATCCTGAATATTCTTGACCACAAAAATGTAAACATCATTTTGACGATAACGCATGGGATGCATGCGAATGAGTACTGGAATTCGGGTTGTCTGATTGAAAACATAACACCTGAAATCTTCAAGAGACGCATTGATATTACTTTGTTCAAAGTGAAAACCTTCAATAAAAGCGTCAATAGAACGATGGCGCAATTCCTTTTTCAGAGTGCCTGTCAGGCTTTCTGCCTGCATGTTGACATCAATAATTTCAAAGGTATTGGGCTCAACCACAAATAAAGCATCTGTTGTATTGGAAAATAGATGATTATATCTATTTTCAGATTCCTGGAAAATAAATTGAAGCGTAGCAGCGACTCTTTTAATATTATGAATCAATGTATTTATTTCATTTATTGAACTGTTTGGCCAGATCAAGTGCTGATGATCGAGCAATTTATCCGGAAGGTTAGATGTTTCATCAGACAAGGCCTGTATGGATGATTCCAGTTGTGAACTGATCCATCCTGAAACAATCAGAGCGATAATAATCAGCATGAGCATCAAAGAAAAAATATAGATATAAAGGTGTTGAAGATCATCCATCATGGATTTTAACGATTTTGTAATTGCAAGATGAAACCCTTTTCCAATACAAGAAAGTTCCTTAACCATAAAGGATTTTTCCCATTTTAATAGCTTGGACAACGCTTGATTATCGGGAAGCAACACGCATAAATCGTTATGAAAAAACGGTTTATATCCGTTCAGATGTAAAGAACGATTTTGATATACGCCTTTTTGAAGTTTGTTCTCTTTTTCCAAAGTCATGTCTTGAACAATAAAATTTTGGTATCCCCCTTGATTGGGTTGTACGTTCACCAAGGTTTCAAGATTCTCCATCGCTTGAACACCAATAAAAAATTGATCATTATTTTGTGAAGATATAAAGAACTCCGAAGGATTATTCGGAAAAAATTGAATATCATGACTTAATTCAGGTGACAGCAGATGAACCGGAAACTGATGAACAGGATTATTTTTGTAGGCAATCACCTTGACTTGTTTTTCTGATGGTTCCCATGAATAAATCATTGTAAAGGGGCTGTTTATAGGCAATTGTATCCACTTATTGTTCGTTTGATACAATTGGTTATAAAGAGACATCGTGAGTTGGGCATTCGTTTTAAACATACTTATTTTATGAGACATATGTTTGGAAAAACAGGTCACTTCCTTTTGAATGTTTGCCAGACGTTTATCAAAAATATAGGATGCAGTAAAATTTGCAGTGATAAACAAAGAAATAAGGGTAAATCCCATGATCAAAAGCAATAAGAGATGGTTAAATTTTATTTTTTGTTTTTCCCCAAAAAATTGTCCCACCGGAAAATAATGGACGATGATCGTTGCAAGCAGGGCATTGAAAAAAGCATTGGCCGGTTGCTTCAGCATAATTGTCATCACTTGAACGTAGGGCATTTTCATCGTAAAACCATAAAAGAGATACGCAAGGGGTACGCCAATGAACAGCCAGTACAAAATATCAGCAATAAATAAATTCTGAGTTCTTTTTTTTAACAATAAGCCCACAAACCAGGCTTCAAACACAAAACTTAAAAAAGCATAAGGATGTCCCCATAGAAAAATTGTGTACGCATGAACCAGGATTGCGCACAAGACCCCCAATTGCTGTCCAAAGAAGTAGACGGCAATCAATACAAATATGCTGCCAAACACCTGATTGACACCAAAAAACATTTCTATGTTGTAGATATTACCAATTAAACCTAAAACAGTCAGAAATACAAACAAAACAAATCGTTTTGAATTTTTCATAAATCTATGTTTCCTTTGGTTGGTTGACACCTAACCTGTGGCTTATAATGTTTAAATGGACGAAGAAAAAACTCTCGAAAAAACACTGAAATAACGCAAAAATTATACCACGTTGCTGTCATTATTTTGATAAGAATATTACAGTTCAATTTTTTTCCATCGAATCAGTTGATCAATGGCAATACCAACAATGAACGCAATCCCCATATTATTAGTATTTATAGAAATACACCCAATCAGCAAGGTAACAAACAGTTCGTTTTTAGCGTTGATATCGCGTATCAAGAGTGCCAATTCCAAGCCAGCAAAAAGTAACAGTGTTCCAAACACAGCATTGGGCAAACAAGATAACAAGGCAAAGCTAAGTTTTCCTAAAAAAAGCCCTGAGACAAGAAATACTGCACCGATCATGATATTTGAACCACCAGTCCTTGCACCAAAACGATAATGTGCCGCTAAACCTCCAGCACCATGACACATGGGCATTCCCCCGACCAGGCCCGTAATACAATTGGTGATTCCCATACTGACAGCCAGAGATCGATAACTGATATTTTCCGTTCCTTTGCCTTTGCCAAACAATGTAAAACATGTATCAGCCGTTCCAATGACTGCATTTCCCAATGTCAGTGGGATTTGTGGAATAACCAGCAGAAAAAAGGCCAACCCCATATTTTCTAGGGATGGAAAATATAATGAAAAACCGGTTGTTCCTGTTTCAAAAGAGGATACACGAAAACCACCATAAAAAAGGCCTGAAACAATTCCAATTCCAACAACAATCAAAGCTGCAGGAAATCGCTTGTTATTTAAAAAGAACAAGGTTGTTCCAACCATGATGAAACCTAAAATTAAATTACATGAAAGCCCATAAGCAAGAACATCATTTGTTGAATTCCAGCTAAACAATGCAGGATTCATGATATAGTTTAATCCCTTTGATGCCAAAATCAGGCCCAATCCCAATTGAATTCCTCTAATAATCGGTTTTTTAAAGAATTTTGCCAATTGATCAATCAGGCCCGAAAGACCTAAGATCAACAAAATGACGCCAAAAATTATTCCAGATGCTGCGATAACCTCAACAGTTATCTTTCCAGGATATGCAATAGCAATAGCTGCAACAACTTTTAATGGTTGAACCGGCAAAGGCAACTGAAAATATAGTCCTGAAAGAATATAGAACAATCCAATCATGATGAACACCGTCGATGTACTCAGGCCGCACACCATGATCATTCCCAGAGAAAGAGGAATCAGAGTCCCTAAATCTCCCAAAGAACCAGAAAACTCCAATGTATTAAAACGAAAAGAGTTTAATTTCATAATGACCTCATTATTGTTAATAAATGAAAGTATTCTTATCATAGACAAATTTTTTTAGAAAACAATCAATAATACTTTAATACTTTTTACAATACACAAATAAGAGGGATTATTCAATTCTCAATATTTTTTGGCAAATATGACAAATATAAATGTTATTTTTTATTAGAAATGATAAATGAAACAAAAAAAAAGATAGCATTAAAGATAAACAATCGTTGTACATTCCAAAGAATATGGTGTATATTCCAAAGAAAATAGGCGATCATATATAAAATGAATAAAGTTCAGAAAAGGAGATATGTTTATGATCTATGATAGCAAACCCTGGCTAAAATCATACGATCCAGGTGTAAGCCCTGAAATTGAAATCACCGACCGTTCCCTGATCGAACGTTTCAATCGTGTCAGACAGCAATTGGGCAAGAATATGGCATTTCAATTTTTAGATATCACCATGAATTATGAAACGCTGATGAAAAATGCAGATTGCTTTGCACGATGTCTGGCAGATCACAATTTAAAAAAGGGTGACGTTGTTGCAATCAATCTTCCCAACACACCTCAATACCTCATTGCCTTGATTGGTACACTCAAAGCAGGCTGTGTGGTTTCTGGGCTTTCACCACTGTTAACTCCCAATGAAATGATCTATCAGTTGAACGATTGCCAGGCAAAAGCACTGGTTACACTGGACGCTATTTTTGAAAAACGACTGACAGAGATTGCAGATGATCTTCCCCATCTTAAACTTATTTTTCCAACCGGTTTGCTGGATTTTCTTCCCAAATACAAACAAGTGCTGGCACGCTGGCTCAAGCGAGTACCTTATGGTCAAGTGACCGATTTGCCGAATAAAAAGATAATTAAATTTAAAGAAGCGTTATACCTGTATCCGCCCAATGCTCCAAATGTTGATATTGATCAATCAGATGCCTGTTTTCTTCAATATACCGGTGGAACAACTGGAAAACCAAAAGGTGCGGTTCTGACCCATGGCAATGCTCTGGCAAATATCTTTCAATTTGAAGATTGGACAAAAATGGAATGGGGAATAGATATTGTTTGTTCTGGTTTCCCCATGTTTCACACTGCTGGTTTAACACTGGCAACCATATCCGTTTGTTTTGGATGCATGCAAATTATTATTCCTGATCCTCGTGATACCAAACGCATTACGCGTGAATGCTCACGACTTCATCCTACTTTTATGGCTAATGTTCCGACATTGTATTTATTGTTATTACAGGATGAGGACTTTAAAAAGCTCGATTTTTCAAACCTCAGGGTTTGTATATCCGGTGCAGCACCCTTTCCTGTTGAAAGTATCAAGCAGTTTGAAGAAATTATCGGTCCAGGAAAAATGGCAGAATTGTATGGAATGACAGAAACAGGTCCGGTTCAAACCATAAATCCATATAAGGGTGTCAAGAAACAGGGGTCTGTAGGCCTTCCTTTACAATCAACATGCATTCGTATTGTTGATCTGATCACAGGAACCCAACAGATACCCATTGGCAAAGAAGGTGAAATCGTTGTTTCAGGACCTCAGGTTATGAAAGGCTATTTTAACAAGCCTGAAGAAACAGCCAAAACCTTACGTGAACATGATGGCCGCATGTGGATGTATACCGGTGATATTGGACGAATGGATGAAGATGGCTATTTGTATATTGTTGATCGTGCAAAAGATATGATCAATGTCGGCGGTTTCAAAGTTTTTTCAAGAGAAGTTGAAGAAGAAATTTTTGCTCATCCGGCTGTTGAACAATGTGCCATTATTGGATCAGTGAATCCGAAGCGTCCGGAAACTGAGCTGGTTAAGCTTATTGTTCAAAAAAGCCAGGAATACAAAGACAAGCCCGATGAGATCATTAAAAAAGAAATTTTGGAGATGGCCAGGGAAAGACTTTCCCCCTACAAAGTACCCAAAATAATCGAATTTTTAGATGAAATCCCATTAACACATGTGGGAAAAGTCAATAAGAAAGCACTTCGATAACAAGAACCGATTTTAGATAACCATAATTTTATTACAATAAAGAAAGGAAGTCGATATGAGTGTTATCACTATTTCCAGAGGATCTTATAGTAAAGGAAAGGAAATTGCAGAAAAGCTTGCAACAAATTTAGGATATGACTGTGTTTCAAGAGACATTCTTCTGGAGGCATCAGAACATTTTAATATCTCTGAGGTTAAGCTGATTCGTGCAATTCATGACGCACCGTCTGTTTTTGATCGTTTTAAAAATGGCAAACAAATGTATGTCAATTTTATTCGTTCAGAATTATTAGAACATATTCAAAGGGAAAATCTTGTATATCACGGTTTGGCGGGTCACTTTTTTATTCAGGGTATTCCGAATATTTTAAAAGTTCGAATTATCGCAAACATTGAGGACAGAATTAAAGAAGAAATGGCTCGGGAGAATATCACTGCAAAAGAAGCACGGTATCTATTGGTAAAAGATGATGAAGAAAGAAAAAAATGGGGTATGCATCTTTACGGGATTGATACCAAAGACTCAAGCCTTTATGATATTGTTTTGCATATTGACAATTTAAGCGTAAATGATGCTGTTGACATACTCATTGATACAGCGAAGCGTCCCTGTTTTCAGTTAACAGATGAATCTCGAAAGATTGTTAATGATTACTATTTGGCTGCCAAAGCTCAAGTCCTTTTATATGAAAGCATTCCTTCTGCAATCGTAAAATGTAAAGACGCTGTTCTCTACGTGAATGTAGAGACGGCCCTGTCTTTGGAACAAAGTGTTATTGATAAAGTTCATCATTTTCTGAAGAAGATGAATGGAATCAAAGATATAAAAGTCAATATTATTCCATTCGATGTTTAAAGATGGGTTACCTGTAATTCAAAAAAATGACTTTGTTGCGGGCGCATTCCCCAAAAGTCGGGCTTTTTAGATGTATTTGCAACTAAGCGCTGAAAGTGCGATTTAATATAGCCCGGGGCGAAGCCCTGGGCAATGATCTACACGAGAGCCTTCCGCTGGCGCTCCAGGTGTCCCGCAGCCTTAACACTCATTTCATAACCCAAATCAAGGATTTTCATTATGGAAAGACCTCTTAATAAAACAGAAATACGATCAAAAAAAATTTCAAGAAGTGAATTCTCAAATATTTCTAGAAATCCGATATATGTTGTCCTTGACAGTCTAAAATGCGCTCACAATATCGGTACTATTCTTAGACTCTCTGATGCATTATTGGTAAAAAAAGTTTATATCTGCGGAAAAACGATAGTGCCGCCAAACAGAAAAATAAAAGCAAGCTCAAGAGGATCAGAGAAGTGGGTTGAATGGGAATATAAAAAGGACATAGTTAAATTAATTAAAGAATTTAAAGAACAAGGGATTTTTATTGTTTCCTCAGAAATATCAAGTTCAAGCATTGATTATAATGATGCAGAATATAATCTCCCAGTTTGCTTAGTATTGGGTAGAGAATATGATGGAATTTGTGCAGAAGTTCTAAATATATCTGATTGTGCCGTACATTTACCAATTTTTGGCATGGCAAATTCAATAAATGTATCAACAACTGCAAGTGTTCTGCTATATGATATTATAAAACGTTTAAATAAAATGTACACAGTTGACAATTAAAGATTTTACACTGGGTGGTGTCAATTCAATCATTATTTATAAAGCACTTTATGCAGAAAGGGGGAACATGAATCATGGCTGATGATAAAGCAAAATTGGAAGGACAAAGAGCTGCCATACGTGAACATATCGAAAAGTATAAGAGGTATAGCGAACAACATGAAAAGGATTTTGCGCTAAAAACTATTAGAAATTGCCAGAATCAAATATCAATCATACGAAGTAGACACTCACATTGGCCTTCTATATGGGAAGATACTTGGAGACCGTAAACGGTTTTACTGTTTCGATGTAAAGTAATGCCAATATATTATCAGGCGATCTTGCCACTTTTCTAAGTGGTAGATACATTTCATATTTTATTACTGACGATCTTCTGATTTATAAAAAATATATAAGCCGGAATGTCCGGTAAAAGGGCTCATTATAATATCTAAAGTCCGCTTAACTGCTTTGACAGGCAATGATGGATGGTCATAAAGCCACTGTAGAATAGGTTTAAAAATTTTTGACTCATCTTTAAAGCCTTTTACACCTTCCAGGGAAGTATGCGTTATGAATATAAAATCATTTTTAGTAATTGTTTTTATTATATATTCAGGCGTGTATGCAAATTGGTAAAAAAATTCACGATCTAATGTTAAATCAGAGCAATCTGGATATTTTCCTTTTTTGGCAAGGTATTGTCGAAGTTTTGACATTTCAGGTACAGTTAAAAACAGAAACCCTCCTGGCCGAAGAACGCGATACATTTCACGAACAATATCATCAAAACCATCATAAAAATGCTCAATTACACCCAATGACCAGTAACCATCAAAGTAATGGTCAGGAAAATCAAGCTGTCGGACATCTCCCAATAACACATTGATTTCAGGAATGCATGCATTGATCATTTTAACGGTTTGGTTAGCAAAATCAATACCATATGCATCAAACCCATTTCGATACAACGCATATACTTTATCTCCTATTCCGCAACCTCCATCAATTATCCGGGCATTATCAGGCAAATATGCTTTTGTTGTTTTGACAATAAACATATTTTTTTTATTTTTAATGGCTTTTGAAAAATCATCTGTTTTCCAATGATTATCCCAATATTCAGGAGTCGCTAAATGGCCATAATACATCAAACGGTTGTTTTTTGGATCAAAATATTTTTTCATTAATTTTTCTTTCACAGTTCAGTCAGTGAATAAAGATTTAACTTTATTCAGCGTACGTTTATTTTTTTATTCATGGAGGAACTCTAATAGCATTTGATGCGTTTTCATCTTAATCACCTCCTGTTAACAACTGTTCCTTAATAGTTTTGCAATAAAAGAGTGTTATCATATCTTTGTAAGAAGGATGAACATGATCTCGTTGATCACCAACTTGTTCAGTAGTAAGAAAAGGAATCGTCTCCACTAGTTTAGCTCCTGTTAATTTAATAAAAGAATTAAGTGCGTTGATGTCTGTTTTTGATTGTTCATCAATTTTACCTAAATATGGTCCATGTAAATAAATCAAATTTATATGATTTTGATTACAATAATCAACAATTTTTTTTAAGAAGGAAGGTTTGTCATTATCAACTTTAATTCTTATTTTTGGTGTATTTATATTCTGTTTAATTGGTATGGTTTGTTTTATGTAATCTTTTTCAATTGTATACGTATTTATGCTGTTATTAAAATAAAAGAAGATAACCCTTTTCAGGTTATTAAAAGAAAATAAAATATTGATACTTGCTTCCAGCAATGAAGTTATTTCATTCCCTTGTAATTCTGTAAAATCTGACAGGCTATCCATGGAATAGAGATAACCATCATATGAAACAGACCTTGTCAATGTTTCAATGGTCTGTATCATAATAACATTTTTAATGCGGTTTTTTCTTACTGCTTTTTTTAACATGTTGTACGATCCAGCATAACCATACATCCCTGTAAGAGCTAAATTGACAGATTTTAACCCTGTTTTTGAATTAAAAAGATTGGCATTTATAGCGTTCCCTAATGAACTGTCTCCAATAAAAATGGTATCGATATTTGATTGATCGTTTAGCTTTTTCGTTTGGTATAAGTACAATTCATGGTAAGGGCCAATTTTAAAATAAAATAATAATATAAAGCAAAGAAGCATAACGCAAACAGTAATACTGTTCAGACAAAAGAATGAAAAAAAATATTTTCTGAAGGCAAGAGTCTCGCCAAGGAACGTGTGAGGAAAATGTTCTGTATCATTATTATTCATTTAAAAAACCTAAAAATTAAAATACAGGAATTCAGATGCAGACGATAAAAACAAGATGCTTATTGTAAACATACAGGAAATAAAAATTGCCCACAAAACAGATGGTCGCCATTTAAAAGATAGTAGGTGACGGTAGCGTATATTTTTAAATACCGGATGTAAAGCAGGCTTATAATCTTTCATCAATTCATATGTATTTGGGCATCCCCAGACAATACATGAAAGTATTACCATCCATAAGAGAATATTTGTATAACTTGGCAGAATGTCGGATTGAAAAATTACACCTAAATTTATTAAAATCTCACTGAATGTTCCCAGAATATGAAGGTATCCTGGAGGAAGATTAACTCCATTGAAACCTATCAAGCCGAACAATAATTCTTTGGCAGCAAAAATATCATCTGATCTAAAAAAAATCCAGGCAACATTAATTGAGATAAAGGTAAGTAAAAGGCTTAAAAAATTGCATATTATCTTGAATCTTAATACATAAGTCCCCTCGTTTAAGCCTAAAAAACGCCATAAATGATTCGTACAAAGATAAGCACCATGAAGCCCACCCCAAATAACAAAAGTCCATCCTGCACCATGCCATAAACCACCTAAAAGCATAGTTATCATTAAATTGGTGTATTTTCTCAAAGATCCTTTGCGATTACCTCCAAGAGGAATATATAAATAATCACGTAAAAATAATGATAATGTAATATGCCACTGTTTCCAAAAATCGATTATGCTTGTGCAACGATAAGGAGAATAAAAGTTCACAGGCAAAAAGATGTTGAACATTCGTGCCAGGCCAATAGCCATGTCTGAATATCCTGAAAAATCAAAATACAGTTGAAAAGTATAGCTTAAAGAGCCGCACCATGACTCAATAAAAAAAATGGTTTCTCCCCGACTCGCCGCATTGAAAACAGATGTTGCGAAAGGGGCAATTCCATCTGCTAACACGACCTTCTTAAATAAACCGATAAAAAAAATTGTCATTCCAATAGAAATATTTGAATAATTGAAAGTAAATATTTTTTTGTTTTCATATTGAGGTATTGTCTCAAAATGACGAATAATTGGGCCAGCAATTAATTGGGGAAAAAAAGATACAAATAAGCAATAATATAAAAAGCTACATTTGTTTGATTCTGCCTTATAAGTATCCACAAGAAAAGCGATTTGCTGGAATGTATAAAATGAAATCGCTAAAGGCAAAAGGATGGATTGTTTCTGAAAGTTAGAATTAAATAGCAAATTGATATTGCTAATAAAAAAATCATAATATTTAAAATATCCTAACAAGGCAAGATTGAAAAAAATCCCAAAAACCAACAATACTTTTTGATAAAAAAGTTGAGTATATTTTTGGTGAAGATAGACCAATAAAAGTCCAGTATTATAATTTAATACAATTGAACAAAATAAAAGAGCTAAATAAATTGTATTCCACCATGCATAAAAAAAGAATGAAGATGCTATTAGCCAGTATATGGCTAAGCGATTATTCTTCAAACAATAAAATACAAGCAAAACAATGGGTAAAAAAATATAAATAAAAATGTAGGAATTAAATAGCATTTGTCTTTGCTTTATCTGATGCTCTTAGAACAGGTTTTTCAATAATATAATTTCCAAGGACAAGAATATCTAAGTCTGTGTCATAAAAATGAACATGATTCGAATCATTCGGATTTCGGGTTGAATAAAATCATGTACATAGCACTAAAACTTTTAAATTGTTTTGAATATGTTATCGTTACGATTGCGACATAATACCTTGCAATGAAAAGTTTTGCATGTTTGTAATATTTTCACTTAGCCTATTTCTAATTAAAAATTCTTTCATAACCATTATTATGACAGCTTGGCGATTAAGGTTCAATTGTGATGCAACACTATCAATATCTTCTACCATATCAAGAGAAAAATCAATTGTTGTTTTGCAAACATTGTTATTATGCAATTTTTTAACTTTTTCAGCATAACCTTTTTCAGGTTTTGATAAAAAATGAGTTATGTCATCACCTTTATCTGCCATTTCAGCAATTTCTTCTGCTGTTAGTGTATTGTTATACATTAGATAATCTTCTCATTTCTTCTTTTGTTGTTTTCCAAAGAGTTACTAAGCAAATATATATTCCATCTTTATCACACCGAAATTCATATATTAATGTAACCATAATGCCATTTGAGGCTAAACCAACTGAATAATGTTGTTCTGGATCTAAGCTTTTTAGTTCTCCCCCTATCTCTTTTGAAGGATTCTCTAAAATTACTTTAGCTTCTTCAAAACTTGTTTTTCTTTTTGGATGATTTTTGAGCCAGTTACTTTTTTTAAAATCCCATTTAATTCTCAAGTGATGCTCCCAATTTATCGTATCTTAATAAATAAAAATGTAGAAATTAAATAGCATTACAACAGAGTGGTGATGGAAATGAAAAGGAGATAATTGAACATAAAATTCTATCGGAATCATATGGATTGCTATTAGATGAACATCGCGAGGATGCTGGAAATGAACTACAGCATTATCGCCAAAAAATTGATAAATGCTATACTTTAAGCAATAACATTCAAGCGTTACAACAAAAAAAAAGAAAAACAGAGCAAGAGAAAAGTAAATTGAATGAGCTTACTAAACAAATTATTTATACTCTTTCGCTTGATTATCAGCAATCTAAGCTTACCCCACATTGGGGTTTTTCACCTCAACCAAGTGAAACCTATTACTTAAGAAAACTCTCACATAACATTTTCGGCATTGTAGATCATGCAACTGATAAAAATAATGTTTATGTTTTAGATGAACGGATTGCTGGTGCAAAAAATGGAAATATGACAGTTTCACTCGTAAATCATTATGTTGCTAAAACCGTACCTCACTGGGTACAACATCTATGCTTATTCATGGACAATGGGGCAACAAACAAAAACCAATTCATGATTCAATGGGCGATGGAACTTGCGGAAACATTCCCTTTAAAGAGAGCGGATATTTTTTTATATTGAAAGCATTATGATTTATTTTCAGCTAATTCAACATTAATTTTATCTCCAGTTTGTAGAAAATGTTTATTCTTTCCTTTACAGATAAATACAATTTTGGGATAAAAATGGACTGAAACAATGTTAGAATCAAAGTTTTCCTTTGTTCTATTTGGAATATACTCATAGTTGAGCCCATCAGCTAATCTCTTAACTTCCCTGAAAGATTTTTATTTGATTTTCCTCATACTCTTCCTTATTTGCAATATCAATGGCAAAGATCATACTATTGGGAAAGTATTCCTGCCACATTCTGACTGAACATCCTTTGGCGACGCCTATTTCTAAAATTTTAAGTCTTTTTTTTCGAAGAGGGGCAAAATGTCTTTCATAATGTTTCATGTATCCGTGATCCAACTTGCCTGTACCATGTTTAAATGCAAGCATCTCCAGATTTGATTTACTTGATAAGACTGAAAAAATTAGATTGATTTAGAACTTTCCTAACTTTTTTCCTTTGTTTTTCAGTTAATGCTTCTGCTAATATATTTTTGAGTTTAATAATATAATACATATAAATAACTCCCTCCAAAAAAAACTAAAACGACCTGTTATATTTTATAAATATCCTCGCTTACTGCAAAATTTATGACAGCCAAGCCGATTTACATAATTGGAAAATTTTTCTTTGCATTTAAGACAGTAATCCCTACAATTTGGTCATTTCGATAGTGATATATAAAATTGTTTTCCATTATACTATCATTAGCATTCTGCGGTTTTTTTAAACTAATATATAAAACATCAACATCATCGTCATAGTCTATCCATATTTTTGTAGATGGCACAAGTAAATTTAAGAAATATGGTATTGATTTCATTAAGATATTTTTTTCCATATTATGCCTCTTTTCAAAATTTTATTCACTTTTGATGTCATAAATGCGGTTATTACAAATCCATCATTACGCTTTATGTTTTCTTTAAATATGACAATTACATGTTTCTCAGTAATGACTGTTTTGGGATAGTGCTTTATTGCAATTTGTTCATCTGACCAGCCATTTACAATATAATCTGGAAATGATAATGTCTCAGTAATTAAATCTAAACATCCTGCCATATAGTCATGTGCTTCAACAATATGTGCCCATTGTTTATATGTCAATCGAATAGGAATATTGTTTTTTGATAAAATCGTGTCCATTGTTGAATTTATAAACCAGTTATTTCTGAAAGTAATTTAGCTTACATTATATTTGCGTTGTATAATGTTCTTGATAACAGCAAAATTTGTGATAGTCAAACATTAACTCTTATGGAAAAGTAGATTGACCAAGGAATATCAAGGGATGAATGAATTTTCGTGTTGATGCCCCAAAACAAACGAATTAAAAAATTGTTACATTAAATTTTATATTTTCGTGTTTGGTCGAGAATGAAATACAATTATAACATATCATGACATAAATCAGATAATTTTCGTAAAAAAGCATCGTATGTCAATTCTTTTGATCTTTCGGTCGTTTTTTTTTCAAAGAATTTTCTAAGTTCCTTATTCGTAAGTAAATTAATAATTGCCTTTTTGTAACCCGCAATATCCCCAGGCAAAACAAGCAAACCTTCCTGTTTATCAGTAATATAATCTTCAACACTGGCATGTGTATTGGATAGAACTGCTTTACCAAGGCGTTGCGCCTTTATAAGTATCCACAAGAAAAGCGATTTGCGATTTGCTGGAATGTATAAAATGAAATCGCTAAAGGCAAAAGGATGGATTGTTTCTGAAAGTTAGAATTAAATAGCAAATTGATATTGCTAATAAAAAAATCATAATATTTAAAATATCCTAACAAGGCAAGATTGAAAAAAATCCCAAAAACCAACAATACTTTTTGATAAAAAAGTTGAGTATATTTTTGGTGAAGATAGACCAATAAAAGTCCAGTATTATAATTTAATACAATTGAACAAAATAAAAGAGCTAAATAAATTGTATTCCACCATGCATAAAAAAAGAATGAAGATGCCATTTAATTCTCAAGTGATGCTCCCAATTTATCGTATCTTAATAAATAAAAATGTAGAAATTAAATAGCATTTGTCTTTATTTTATCTGATGCTTTTAGAACAGGTTTTTCAATAATATAATTTCCAAGGACAAGAACATCTAAGCCTGTGTCATAAAAACATCGAATGGCTTCTCTTGGATGACAGACAATAGGTTCCCCCCTGATATTAAAAGATGTATTTAAAATAACATATTCGCCAGTTATTTTACCAAATTCTGTGATGAGTTCATAGAACAGAGAATTAACTTCTTTTTTGATCATTTGTGGTCTGGCTGTACGATCTTCATGTACAACGGCTGGTATTTTATCAATTTTATTCTTTTTAACTTCAAAAGAAGTTACCATAAAGGCTTCTTCCCTGGAATTAACAAGGTATTCATCCTTTTTGTCATAGAGCATTGAAGGGCAAAAAGGCCTGAATTTTTCTCTATATTTTATTTTTGCATTAATAATGTCTTTATTTTCTTTTTTTAGAGGACTCATTAATATTGATCGGTTTCCAAGTGCTCTTGGTCCTGATTCCATTTTGTTTTGAAACCAGCCCACAGTCAAATTCTTTGCTAAAAATTGTGCAGCTATTTTTGAAGGATTTTCTACATACTGGTAAGAAAGAAACCTTTCATCTAACAATTCTTTTATATAATCATTTGAGTATTCAGGACCATAGTATAAATGATCGACTTTTTTATTTATTGTTTCAGGTTGAAATCGAAAACATGCTTCAAGAGCCGCTCCTAAAGATAAACCCGAATCCCCAGAATTTGGAAATATCCATTGATAATCAAGTTTTCCTGTATACCACAGTTTTTGATTTAACTTGACATTTAAAAAAAATCCCCCTGCACAGCATAAATGTCGGATTTTTTCTTTTTCCAATAAAGGAAGGGTAAGACTAAAAAATTGTTCTTCAACAATTCGCTGAACTTCAGCAGCAAAATCCTCCCTTTTCATCGTTTTCAAAATTTCATTAAGGTTCACAGCATCCTGACCATGATAATGATTTGCACCATGATCATTCCACCTTCCAAAATTTTTAAAAACATGGGGTCGTGAAAGATTGCCTTTTTCAAATTCGGGGTAAAAGCCTTTTAATCTATCTGGTTGCGATGTTCCGTATGGTGCAAGTCCCATTAACTTCCACTCTCCACTACCATGACGCCATCCCAAAGCCTCAGTTGCATTTCCGTAAAACCATGCAAGGGAAGCATCAGAACCAAATGTGTTTAAAAGCTCAATTTTTTTGTTATAACCTTTCCAAATCGCAACTGAAATACCATCACCTGAGCCATCCATTGTAATAATTAGGGTTTCCTGATTATTGTCCAGGCCGGAAGTATAATACGCAGAAGCTGCATGGGAACGGTGGTGACCCGCTAAATGAATTCTGCAATTATCTGATAATTTGAATTTCTGTTGATATAAAGGAAGAATTGGTAGGTTGGTACCATCTTGAAAAGTACCTGTTTTAATAAACTTTTTTACTTTTTTTACCAAAGAGGGTTTAAAAGAATTAGGAATAGAAAAAAAACAAATGCTTCCATGGGTACACTTTTAGCTGGAAAGGACAGAATGTCAATTTCTTCTGAACGAATATCTGCTTCATTTAAACAAAATTCAATGGACTTAATCGGAAATGATCCATCATGTTTAACTCTTGTGAGTCGCTCTTCAGCAATATCCGCAATAATTTTTCCATCCACAATAAGAGAGGCTCCAGAATCATGTCCATTTCGAACACCTAATATTTTCATTTGATTAATCTCCTCATAACTATCCTAAAAAACAAATAACTGTCTTTATTTATTTATTTATTATTTTTAAAAATTTAAATATTTTTTTATTGATTACCGCTTTCCAAAAATGCATATCTTTATGAATATCTTTATGAATATCATTCAAAAAAGGACAGGGAAGATTTGATGACTTCAGAATGACATCTAAGAAAGATATTAACTTTAAATTTTGTTTTTCAAAATCAAAATATTGATCAATTGTTTGATGCATAGAATTTGATATTTTTTGCCTTAATGCCGGGGTACGAATCAGCTTTTCCAGAGCAGTATACCACCCCCCAAAACTATAGGCCAACAAACCATTATGCTCATCTTTGATGAACTGAAGTGCTGAAGGATAAAAATCAGTCACTACAGGAATTCCCAATTTTCCAAAAACAATTAAGCGTCCAGGATTCGATGGCATTTTAAACCGAATGAGATAATCATCTTTTGAATCATTAAAAAAGCCTTTATACACACATGCTTTATGCTTTAATTTATTGATATTTTTCATGGGCATCATATTGGGCACAATTCCGATATCTGCATGTGCTAAATATTTGTAATAATTTTCATAACTCCATTGAATGTGTTTTACTGGAATGTTTTTGGGCATGCCAAATTTACATTTTCCTTGATCTTGAATATTATACATGGCCCAAAATTCAAGATCATACTTTTTTGCAAGAAGTTCAATTGCTTTTGTAATATTTGGATACATGCTTGTTAAGTGAATAGCATTTCCATGATATGCAATTATTGTAGGCTTTTTTAAAAAATGCTTTTTAACTTTTCTTTGAAGATTTGGATATTCATAATATTGAAAAATGGGTCGTTGAAATTTTGAAAAAAAATCCTTCATTTCCAGGCTGTCAACAATTAAAAAATCCGTTTGAGGAAGACACCGTTTTATATGAGAACCTCTTGGATCAATTAAACCTGTTTTTATATTAGGATAAGCTTTTTTAACGCGTATTAATTCATCAATATCTTCAGGATAAGTCATGAACAGAGCGATATCATAATTCTCATAACTATTACAAGTGTTTAAGTCGATATTATCAATAGAGGACAATGCTTCCCAATAAAACATCGCACATGGTGAATCTAAATATTTAGTGACAAAAATAATTTTCATGTTAAAAATTTTTAGCCATTTTGTTATTGTTTTTAGTTATTTTTATGAATTTTATAAATCTCTTAAAAATTTCCTGTAAATAGAAATAAGTTTCAATGTATTTTTGGGAAGATTAAACTTTTCCATTGCTTTTATATAGCCCTTTTTACCAAAGACCTGGCATTTATCAGGATTTTGATATAAAAATGATATCGCTTCTGCGAGAGCCTTTCCTGAGTGTTCTTTTACAATAATACCGTCATTATTATGAAAAATTTCTTGTTGCATAACAATCGAATCGAATACAATAACAGGTTTTTTTAATGTCCATGCTTCAAAAACGGGTCTTGCAAAATGAGGTGTAGTGCCAGCAAACACAAGGACATCACATAAATTCAACAGATTGAAAATATTATTAACAACGCCAATAAATTCAAGTTTTGTACTGTCGACATTCTGTAGCGACTGTTGAACTCTATAGGTATAAAACCATGAATAATATTTTTTCAAATTTAGTTGAATTAAAATATTTTCCAACTGTAGTGTTGTTTTTTTTATCGGAACAAATTTATTATTAACATTCAAAGAACAATGCCCTGCTATAATCATTTTGAATCTATGATCAAGTATCTTCATTGCATCAATAAGCTGGTAAGTCCCTTTTCTAAAAGAAAGACCTCCTAAACTAACAATAATAAATTGTTCTGATTTTTCTGATGTTGATCTCTCTTTTTCGACAGCAGATTGATGGCGATCAAAATTAGAGAAATCTACAGAATTATAAATGACACTCGCATTTTTTGAATGATTACCAGAAATATTATTCAATTCAGAAGGGCTTATACAAATGATCCTGTCCGCTGTTTTTTTTATGAATGTTGAATATAATTTTTTTCGAATATTGAACTTTCCACCGCTCAGCGTTTCTCTTATGTGCCAAACAACTGGAATTTTTAATATTTTACCAGCAATTGCAGAACTCCATAAAATTGAAGAATTAAGATGTAGCAGATTGGCATTTTCTTTTTTTAATATTTCTATTTCTTTTCGTATAATCCAGGGAGATAATAATAGCTCATATATAAAATACAATATTTTTTTTATATGGAATAGATCTCCCCATATGAACACTTTTCCAGAGATTGTGCATGGGCGAATATATTTTTCAACATCAATTCCTTTGATTTCTTTAAAATAAGGAATCATGGATTCATAAGCACAAAGCACTTTTATATTTACTTTATTGTCATATTCATTCTTCAATCCGCGAATCATTGTTCGCAGACTGGTTGGAGCTCCTCCAGGAACACTTCCATGATGAATATATAGAATTTTTGGAATAGTCATAACATTCTTAATTCATATAAATTAATTTCAATATAAATTAGGGCGATTATTCCCCAGCTCTGTCAGATAGACTTAAACAGTTTATCACAAAGATTCGCTTAAGCTACTACGAACTGCAGTTTCTAATGCTGCTTTGCTACGTTTTATGCGAAAATTTATTGATCCATCGGGATGTAATGTTATATGAGCAGTTTCGGTTGTCCCCATGATTTTATGCTGAAGCACTTCATCTTCTCCAGCATCCGTTGCGCTATTGTATACAACAAAATTTATTATATCGTTACCTTTTCTATACTGTTCTTCAATTTTAGGTCTTACATTCATCCTGAAATTTCCTTGTTATTTCGTAAGTTGCAATAGAACAAGCTGTAGAGACATTCATGGAAGAATTTACCCCAAGCATTGGAATGTGGATTGTGGTGTCTGAAATATCTAACAGTTTATTACAAATACCTGCGTTCTCCGATCCGAGTATTAAACAGATTTTGTCACCTTTTGAGACTGAAAATCCCTCTATATCAATACTATTTGATGTGATTTCAAGACTAATTATTTTATAACCAGAACTTTTCAAATTTTTTACAACAGACATTGCGTCCTTATTATATGTGTAGGGAACATACTTTTCTGTTGATCTGGAGGTTTTCTTGACCTTAGGATTTGGCGGCACAATAGAGCTACCAGTTAGATATATTTTTTCTACTCCGAGAGCATCCGCAATTCTAAAAAAACTACCAATATTCATTGGAATATCAATATCGTTTGCCAAAAAGCATAAAGGATATTTCATTGAAGTAGATTTATGTGCCGCATGGTTTAATTGAATATTTTTCATACTCTATATTTTTTATTCATTCCATAAATTTATTCTTCAATCCACGAATTATTGCTCGCAGACGGGTTGGATCTCCTCCGGGAACACTTCCATGATGAATATATAGGATTTTGGGAATAGTCATAACATTATTAATTCATATAACCTAAATCTTGCAAGCGCAATATGCAAAAAATATATAAATTCTTGTATACAATAAAATAATTGGACAAATCAATATTTTTTTTTCGCTAAAAAAGCGAAAAAAAAGTGTAAGAATTTAACCATTTTTGTGTCTATTTAAATAAAGACCTTAAAAAATATATTTAGAAAGGACACAAAAATGAAACAATTTTTCCAATGCGCATCCCAAAAATCTGAGGTGGCTGCATGGCCATAGTATATTAAGCAGTTATTGTATGGGTCAAAAAATTTTTTCATAATTTATGTTATTGGTATATTAAGATTTATGACATCATCAAGATTTAATATCCTTGTTATCAATGCAATCCCCCATATAAACATAAAAGTCCCATGAATATCGGGTTCATTAAGCCCTTTTGTAATTACAGCCTTATAGTACTGAGGACTTGATTTTCCATGCAAAAAGGAAAATCCGCCATATTCCTCAAAGTAATAGCTTCTGAAAAATTCAAGTTGCTTCATATAATAATGATTAATTTCCTCTTTTCTATAATCTGTCTGTAAAGCGCAATGATACAAGACACATACTACATTAAAATGATTGCAGGCATGACCTTCGTTTACTGTTGAAAGACATAAGTCGATCAATTCCTCTTTTTTTTCGAAATCTTTAATTTCAGCACTTTGAAACGTTGTCATCATTTTCATTGCTGAATTGATCTTTTGAAATTTTGGTATTTCTGACTTTGAAGATTCTGCATACCATGAGCCATCATTCTGCCTATAATTCTGATTGACATAGTCAATGATTAGTTGGATAAATTCTTCAGAGTCATCTTGATGTATATTAAATAGTCGATTATTTACTTTGATAAAAAAAACCAGATGGCTTATATGACTACAAGCGCCCCATGGAATATTCCAGTTCAACCGGTCAATATATTTCAATATTTCTTTTTTGTTGTAAGGTATATTTAGAAAAGGTTTATCGGGTCTGCTTCCAAGAGAGCATAGCGCAGAAAAGGCCTGTCTTGTTTCTGCACGACGCGTTTGCTCATTAAATATATTGTTAAAATCTACTTGTCTAAATGCGGAATAATATCTTCTGATTATTGACCTTTTTTGGATAACAGGATCATAAATATAGCCCTTTTTATCTTGAAAAGATTTTATAAACTGTATTAATTGATTTTTCTTGTCTTCATTCAGAGCATCAATTAAAAAATACAGTCGTGAAGCAAAGACAGCATTACCCAAGCCCCAAGTGATATTATCAGGAATAATATCCCCGGAAAGTGAGTAATGGTAAAAACCATTTTTTATATGAAGTTTATCTAAAAACTTCAATATTTGAGGTTTCAGAGTACTTAGCCAATTGATCAAATCTGTTTGATTCATGATTATTCATTCCTGCTGCCAAAAAATTATAAATTAATTGTTTTTTTTACTAATATGTCTATCAATAAAGTAGATTAGACAAAGTCTTCATTATTCCGAATCGCGGGTTTCGTTAAAAGATAATTTCCAATAATTACAGCATCAAGTCCTGTATCAAAAAAACAACGAATCGCCTCTCTCGGGTGTGTGACTATCGGCTCCCCCCTGACATTAAAAGATGTATTTAAAATAACATATTCTCCAGTTATTCGCCCAAACTCCGCAATTAATTGATAAAAAAGAGGGTTGGTGTTTTGTTTAACCATCTGTGGTCTTGCTGTTATATCCTCATGCACAACTGCTGGAATTTTATTAATTTTTTCTGGTTTGACTTCAAAGGATGTGACCATAAATTCTTCATCTCTGGCATTAATGAGATATTCATCCTTTTTTTTATATAGCATAGAAGGACAAAATGGTCTGAATTTTTCTCTATATTTGATTTTGGCATTAATAATATCTTTGTTCTCTTTTTTTAGCGGGCTCATTAATATTGACCTGTGCCCAAGCGCTCTTGGACCAGATTCCATTTTACTTTGGAACCAACCCACAGTTAAATTTTTTGATAAATACCTTGCAGCAGTTTTTGAGGGGTTTTCAACATATTGGTAAGAAAGAAATCTTTCGTCCAATAATTCTTTAATTTCATCGTTTGAAAATTCAGGCCCAAAATATAAATGATCCAGTTTTCGATTAATGGTTTTTGGTTGAAAGTGAAAGCATGCATCAAGCGCAGCGCCTAACGATAAGCCTGAATCTCCTGAATTTGGAAAAATCCATTGTGTATCAAGTTTACCTGTATACCATAGTTTTTGGTTAAATTTGACATTTAAAAAAAATCCTCCAGCACAGCATATATGTCTGATATTTTCTTTTTCCAGAAGGGGTAGGATTAGATTAAAAGCCTGCTCCTCAACGATACGCTGAACCTCGGCGGCAAAGTCTTCTCTTTTCATTTTTTGAAGGATTTTATTCAGTTCTATTGCATCTTGACCATGATAATGATTTGCACCATGATCACTCCATCGGCCGAATTCTTTGAAATTATGAGGTTTTGATAAAGCCCCATTTTCAAATTCTGGGTGAAAATTTTTTAGAACACCCTTTTGCGGCTTCCCATAAGGAGCTAGACCCATCAGTTTCCATTCTCCACTTCCATGGCGCCAGCCTAACGCTTCGGTCGAATTTCCATAGAACCATGCGAGAGATGCATTCGTGCCAAATGATTCTATAATCTTGATTTTCTTATTAATCCCTTTCCATATTGCTGTTGAAATTCCTTCTCCGATACCATCCATAGTGACTATCATGCATTCTTGATGATCTTCAATACCAGAAGTATAGTAGGCAGAAGCTGCATGCGACCGATGATGTCCCGCTAAATGAATTTTGCATGAATTCGATAATTTATACTGTTCCTGATATATTGGAAGAACGGGTAAATTACTTTTGTTATCAATCTGGCCTGTCTTGATAAATTTTTTGATTTTTTTTGTTGTTGAAGATTTGTACTTATCAGGAATATCAAAGAAAATAAATGCTTCAGCAGGTACAGATTTTGCGGGAAAAGCCAGGATATCAATTCCTTCAGAAGATATCCCTGCTTGCTTTAAACAAAAATCGATTGATTTTATTGGAAATGATCCATCATGTTTAATTCGTGTCAATCGTTCTTCTGCAATATCCGCCACAATAGTACCATCAATAATAATTGATGCGCCGGAGTCATGGCCATTTCGGATACCTAAAATTTTCATTTATAATCTCCTTTGAACGAATTTAGTCATTACTTTATGTAGTTTTTGCAGCATAATTGATTTCCAAGCATAAATATAAGAAAACTCCTTGTATGGTTCATTCAAATAAACATTATTCAAATTTTGCTGCTTTAAAATTTTGTCCAAAAAAGTAATAAGTTTAATGTTTTGTTTTTCAAAATCAAAGTACTGATCTATCGTTTTGTGCATATTAAATGAAAGTTTCTGCCTTAATGCAGGGCTGACAATCAGTTTTTCCAGGGCAGTATACCAACCGCCCATACTATATGCCAACATACCATTCTGTTCATCTTTTATAAACTGGAGCGCCGAAGGATAAAAGTCAGTAACAACTGATAATCCCAACATTCCGAAAACTATCAGGCGTCCAGGGTTTGACGGCATCTTGAAACGGATAAGATAGTCATCGACAGAATCGTTAAAATAGCCTTTATAAACACATGCTTTTATCTTCAGTTTATTGATATTCCTGATCGGCATCATGTTCGGAACAATACCAATATCAGCATTTGCAAGGTATTTATAATAATTCTCTTTATGCCATTGAATATGTTTAACAGGTATATTTTTTGGCATACCCAGTTTGCATTTTCCTTGCTGCTTTATGTTGTACATTGCCCAAAATTCAAGGTGATATTTTTTTGGAAGCAACTCCATTGCATGGGTTATGTTTGGATACATACTGGCTAGATGAACTGAATTACCATGATAAGCAATGACTGTCTTTTTTTTTTAAATATGCTTCTTTACTTTTCTTTCCAGTTTTGGGTATTCATAGTATTGAAAAATAGGCCGTTTAAAATGTGAAAAAAAATCTTTCATTTCCAAACTATCCACAATTAAGAAGTCAGCATAAGGGATGTATTCTTTTATTTGAGTTCCCCGTGGATCTATCAAACCTGTTTTGACTTTTGCATACATTTTTTTTACACGTTTCATTTCTTTTATGTCATCTGGGTATGTCATGAATAGCGCAATATCACAATTATTGAAACACATATCTGAATTATTACTTAATGTTATTCCAGCAATAGAAGATAACGCTTCCCAGTAAAATTCTGTACAGGGAGCATCCATATAACGTGATGAAAAGATAATATTCATAAAACAACTCGTTTCATTTTAACCTGTCTTTTTTTATTTCCTGACTTTTCGTAAATTTTACTGATAATCATTTTCTGACTTTTTCATAAATATTAAGTAATTTTGCTGTATTTTTAGATAGATGAAAACGCTCCACAGCTTTTTTATGCCCATTTTCACCCATTTTCTGACAATATTCTGGGTTGTTTGCCAATGCAAAAATAGTTTGAGCGATTTGTTTACTGGTATGTTTTTTTATGAGAATACCATCGATTGTATCACTTCAGTTTCAAAAGCAGCAACTGCTTTTCTTAATGCCCATGCCTCATAAACAGGTCTTGCAAAA
>PEAL01000193.1 GCA_002753725.1 Deltaproteobacteria bacterium | reverse complement strand
CATTTAAGTTTAATCCTTGGGAAATCATTTTTATGCCTATGGTTTTGAAAAGTTTAATCCACAACAATCCTAAAAACTGCAATAAAAATAAGGCCAAAGAAAAAACAACAATGTTAAATTGGCGGTCAAGTTTATTTTTCCAAAAAGATAAAAAAATAGAGAAAGAAAAAAAACAACGTACAAATCTTTTTTTTCTTTGAACAACAACTGTTTTGGTTGAAAGGCCGATATTATGTCGATTTTCAATCCAATATTTTCAGTGATCTTTTTTTTTTTTTTTCCTCACTGGTGTAATCTTTATCCAAAAATCGTTCTGATTGTTCAAGCTCTTCATCCAGAGAAATCAATAATAGAAGAATACTCCCCTATCGAACTTTGTAAATCAGCCTCTGCTTTAATTAGTGCCATCAATGCTTTTTGAATTTCTCCTTTCGATCTTCGGATTCCCCAATCATCAGGGGCGGATAAGTCTACAAGTATATACTTTACTTTTTTTTTATAGAATATATATACAAAAAGAACAAGATCAAGATATCAAGAGTAGTGCATAGATCCTCTAAATTTATCTTGACATTCTGTAACCTGCTGGATACTTTTAGCTCTGATTCAGATTCGAAAAACTAAAAATTTTGCAAAATAGCTTGATGGTTTGCGGGATATTAGAACCAGATTTCGTATATTGGCACGAATAGAACTTATTTTTCAAGTATTCCTAAATTAAAAGTGTTATACAAAAAATACAACTGTTGTTTTTCGGGATTTTAGTCTATTATTACAATAAACCAAATCCTTTTTGCATTTGGTGCAGGTTACATTAGCGAGAATATTTTTCAAACCATGTTAACAAACCCAACAGATGATTATAGAATTGGACACAGAAAACGTTTACGAGAGCGTTTCCTCAAGTCAGGATTGGATGGTTTTCACGACTATGAAATTGTCGAATTATTGTTGACCATCGGAACCCCCAGAAAAGATGTCCGCCAAATAGCCCGAGAGGTCATGAAAAAATTTAAAACCCTCTCAGAGGTTTTAAATGCGCCCACTGAAGAATTGACAGAAATTAAGGGTATTGGTTCGGTCAATGTGTTTGGAATTAAACTGATTAAAGCGGTTGCGGATAGATGTACCCGGGAAACAATTGAACAAACAAAGTCCATTACCAGCCCTGATTCATTATTTGAATATCTACAGCAAACCTTGGGATATCGAAAACGTGAATGTTTTATGGCAATCATGCTCAATGCCAAAAATAAAATTATTGATACCGAGATCATTTTTGAAGGATCATTAACATCCACCTGTGTCTATCCGCGCGAGGTGATTGCTACTATCCTTAAATATAATGCCGCCGCTGTCATTTTTGCACATAATCATCCATCAGGAGATCCCACCCCATCAGAAGAAGACAAAAACATCACTCAAAAATTGGTCAATGCCTGCAAATTGATGGGTGTGACTGTTCATGAACACATGATTGTTGGAAAAAATAATTATTTTAGTTTTGCGGAACATGGCGATATTGGTCAATGATATTTGTAAGGGGTGATTCCCTTTTGTCTGAACTGTAATGATCAGAAAAAATATAGTTCAGACAAAAGGGGCATGTTAGGCGTATTCCATAGATGGGGGAAGGACATCAAAAGAACGTCTCATACCAACTATTTTCGGGAAAGATATTCAACACTCATTTTTTGACGCATCATTTTTAAACTGAAATATAGCAGCATCCCAAAAAGAAAAAAGAATCCCCACATGTCTAAAGATGGTACAGCAACAGGAACAGCCATGATATTACCGATTAGAGTGCCACTGTTTTCACTGACCGTGTATACCCATGAGGCATCATCAATGTTGATATTGGTATCACCCGTGCTACCGCGATATTGATCCCAAATACGAAACTTAATATCACCCGGATACCCGCCCAAATAATCCATATTGGGCTTAAATCTCAGACGTGTTTGATCATCATCTGCCAATAACAATGCATTGTCATCGGAAACAACAAATATATCTGTCCAGGTATTTCCATTGTCTGTACTGTACTGCCATTGACCATTGGCATTACTGACACCTGTTAAGGCCAGACCAAATTCTGTATCATAATCAATATCTGAAAAAGCTTCGGTCATCTGGTTGAGAACTTCTCCAATACTTGCTCCATTGAATTCTGCTGGATTGACTGTCAAGTTGTTTGCCACAAAATAATCATCTGATTGATTGAACTCAGGTGCATTATTCGGCGCCAGCATTAAAACATAGCCTGAATTGGCCTGGGTAGAATAAACTGCATTGGATAGCTTCATCGGTGTCATGTTTTGTCCAATAATAACCGTTCTCATTTGATATTGTGTGCCGGTCAAATGACCACCGCCACCACTGAACACTGGTTTTTCAATTTGATATTCACCAAAAACAAGACCATTAGAAAACAATAACAGTGTGATAATTATAAAACTCTGTCGGATAAGTGACATAATCCCCCTCCTTATACCAAAAAACCCCTTCTTTGATAAAAAAGGGGTTTTTCATTATATCAGCACTTATTACAAGAATTAAACATCAAGCCAGGAATCAGAATATAAAGAATTCCCCAAAATAATATCAACGGTTTTCTTATATCCTTGAAGTTCTTTTGACAGACTGTCCATTGCAGGTGGATTACCATCCATTGTTGCATAGACCACATCCACAATATCCTGACGTTTGCCTTTGGCAAGATCCATTGAGACCTGGTCTCTGGCATCAGCGATAAAGGAATACATGCCAACTCTGTTTAACATAATCGTGTAGGTAACATTGATAATATATCTGAGGTGATCCGGTGCGCCATTGGAAATGTTTGACAGGCCGCAGGTACTCTTGACACCTGGAGCGATATCTTGAAGCATTTCCATAAAGGTCATCAGGCTGATGGCCTGGGGCTGTTGAATATTGACCGGTGTGACAATACCATCCACCCAGATTTTTTCATTGGGAATTCCCAGATCGTTGGCTGCCTGAATGAGCTCAACACACAAGGCTGCACGTTCATTTTCATCTCTGGGAAGACCATCAGGGCCCCACAGCAATGCAATAAATTCAGCATCATATTCTTTTGCCAGTGGCAACATACGTTCGTAACGTTCCGGTCGGCACATAATTGAGTTGATTAATGGTGGTATTTTACATTTTGGCAGTGCGGCTGCAATGGCGTCAATGTTGGAGGTATCCAATGCCAGTGGAACATCATCAACCACTTCCTGAATAACCTCAACGATCCATGGCATAAGCTCATGGCCGTCTTTTTTTGCGGGTCCCAAATTCAAGTCAATCATATCCACACCAGCTTCTTTTTGAAACAGTGCTTCTTCCTGAATGGGTTTGGGATCGCGTTCTTTCATTGCTTTGCCAACTTTTGTTGAAATAACATTTAAACTTTCACCGATTACATGAAAGGACATCGCGATTATCTCCTTTGAAATAAATTGTTGTTGATGACCCATCCGAAAAAAAGTTTATTCGGATGGATCGACTGTATATGTTTATAAATTATGCACGTTCTTTTAAAAATGCAGGAAGATGCGCTGCTTCTCTTGGGCCAACAGTAATTTTCCAATCGGGCAATTCTTCTTCAACATCACCGGCAATGGCAGCTGCATAACCAGGAATAATAAGTTCTCTGGTTTTGCATTTATCTGCAATGCCGCTCTTTTTGACAAACATGCCCACATCATCACCAGAGAATTTACCAGCAGCCCATGCTGTAAGAACAGACAGACCTTCAGAATCTTTGATCAACAAATAAGCCGGAACTTTGCTGCCTTCAATTTCACCAGAAACAATAAAATAGGTAAGTGCAAAGTTTGTGGTAATCAGAATCGGTGAATTTTCGCCCGGATTATTGATCTCGTAGATACCTTGTGTGACTGTCATTGGCCGCTGCGGGTCGGTGTAGATGTTCAGACGTTGTAATAACAAGGGGAATATGCTTTCACCCTTAAAATCTGACAGTACAACGATGGAACCATACTTGGAAACAAACGTTCCGGCAATGATGGTTTCCATATCCAGGTTAGAGGCCATTTCACAGGGGAATGTGATGGTCGGAAAACCAACCAATCGGTTACTTTTCAACAGGGCGGAACGACGTACAGCAACCATGTCTTGAAGGGCTTGCTTGAGTTCACGTGCGCCTGGATCAATAACGATATCTTTTATTCCCATGTCAGCCAATTTTGTTGTCAGCGGAATGAGCGCTTCAACTGAGGCTGTTTTAACACCAATAGGCAAGCCCATATCTTTTGCCAAAGCAGCCATTGCATCAATGTTGGCTTCTGTGGCACCATAAAGCAATGGACGTTTTATTTTACAGGCTTCAGCTCCCGCTTTCATGACATCAGCATCTTCAGTCATGAGGATAGGGCTGAACTCTGAAGTTTCAGCGATTATTTTAGCAACCGCTGCAAAAGCATCTTTATTGCCATTGACATCTTTTACCGCAACCAGTTCAGGCCTCAGGTTCAAGCCAACACGCTCAAACTGAAGCGCATTCCAGGCTTTCAATTTATTTTTAAGCGTATCTTCTGCAATATCCGATGGAACTAATGCTGCAAAAGCAGTTGGATTGAAAAACGTTTTTTCATGCCGATAAAGAACCGTTTCACCACCCACTGTTTTTTTACGAACACCGTTGCCAATAACCACAGGTCGAATCGGAGGTGCAGAAGCTTCTGCCAGCTGTTCTCGCGCATCATCAGATACATACGGGCAACTGTCCAGCTCTGCTTTTCCTGCCGCCAGATTCATGGCGAATGCAAGACAGGTGGCTGCACCACATTCCTTACAATTGGTTTTTGGCAGGAGTTTAAATATTTGTATACCGGTTAATGCCATTTTTATCTCCTTATATACAAAGTTGTCAGTGAATAACACTGATTCACTGACAACCGATCAATTGAAACATTTTTTATTAACCCACCAAAGGTTCCATATCCACTGCTGGATGTTTTACCTTTTGAAGGAATGCATAAACTTCTTCTTCAGTGGTTCCAACTGTTTCATCAGCAATCTTGTCATATAAATCTGGAACCCCAATTTCCTGGCCACGTTTATCAATTCTGTCTTTCAGCTCTTCTTTCAGAATTTTTGGCATCCAGACCATCCGTGCAAGGCCACCATCACCTTTAACAAATTTTTTCTGTGTGATGTTGTATTTGGAATGTCCAACAAATCCAGGACTGGTTGCTCCACCACCCATGACACCGGCCAATGTTGTGAATTTCATTCCACAGGGTGTTTCACCAATATATTCACGGTTGACCGTCATAATGCCATTACACATGGGTAACATTGCAGCAATACATTCACAACAACCGCATGTGGTCATGGGGTTATGAACGATTGAATAGAAGTTATATGTTTTTACAGCACCACGGGAAGCTTTTTCAATAAAATCATCCACGCCTTTGAATCTGCCGAGTTTTTGATCCAACACTTCACCCTTTTCAATGGGTTGGTTGGGGCCGGTGGGATTGATTTCAAAAGAAGCCTTGCAATCCATCCAGTTGTAAGCGCCGCAAAGACCTGTTCGTTCAGGACTGACAGTACAAACATGGTTGGGTGCAAAGGACTGACACAATGTGCAGGAATAGAATGTCTGAGTGGTTTCATCTGTCATGGCTTCAACACGAGAGTCACGCACATTGTATTCTGAACGGGCACGTTCGGTGAGTTTATCCACATCTTCTTTTTTGGTATACAGGGTGATCTGTACTTTATCCAGGATTTTGCCGAAATCCTGATGAAGTTTGGCATGCAATACTTTACCGATATGCTCCAGAGAAAATCCTTTTTCAACAGCGCCTTTACTGACACGCACCCATGCGATATCTCTCTGTCCCATATGCATAATGCCCTGGATGTAATTAACCAGATGGTGTGTTTGTCGTTCAAGGATGGGTTCAAAATCAGCCTGAAATTCACGACCAGCCACCTGAATAAAAATGCCCAATGGCAGAACGTCTCTTTCTTTGATATCTTTGATGTTTGGTCCGACAACAATGACCTTTCCATCTTCAATTTCATCCATTTCAGCACTGGTGACAAACTCTGTACATTGTGTTTTTCCGCCACCCATTTGGGTATACAGATCTGCACCACGAACACGTTCGCCCTCAAAAGCCGGGCCAAAAGCCATTGGAATATCAATATCAGCAATTTGGACTTTCAAACCACGAACTTCGATGGATTTGTCAACAATGTTGTCATGAGGAATATTTCCAACAACATGTTCGTATGTACAAACACCTGTTGGCAGAATTTCCGGAATATCAGTATCAGCAATGGTTGGGAAACCCCAGTTAACGCAACCAGCAGCAGCAGCAGCCCATTCGGCATTAACTTCACCCAATGCGTTCACAAATGCGAAAATTCGGTTTTTGTTGTACATCAGCATGCGTTTGTAGTCACCGGGCTGAACATTACCAAATGCCATAGCAGCACGGTTGGCAAAACCCAGAGCAAAAACAGCGGATGAAATATCCGGGCCAAAGGGAACGATTCGGGTGTTCCATCCGACCTGAATACCAGCTTCGATTAATTGTTCAATAACACTGGTGCCATTTCGACTGGATGCACAGAAAATATACAGACTTTTTTTCTGATATTCTTCAACAATCATTTTGGCAATTTCAGGTGAAGGGGCTGCACCCACAATAGCGGCAAAACCTGGTGCGGAACCATCAACAAATTCAACACCTCTTTTTCGAAAAACAGTATCATCAGCAGCGCCCAGCCAGATTTTCCCATTTTCCATATCTGGATCTTCCTGAGGCAGGTAAAAATCTGGTTCTTCCAAATATCGTATGGCTTCTTCCATTTCAAAAGCCAATATTGCAGCCATACCAGCATCAAGTAAAGATCCTAAATAAGGAACATGATTGATACGTTTCACATGCGGTGGCAACAGTTTTCTTGCAAATTCTAACGGCCCGCGCATGTCATCCAAGGTTTCAACTTTTGTTCCCAAAATGGAATAAATTACCGGCAGGTAATACGCTGTATTGGGGAAACCAACCTTGGTGTCAGCAGTATATTTTTCAAGCGTTCTTTTGTATTTTCCTTCAAGATTGGAAACTATATTATATGCCCCCTGAATGGCGGCAAAAGCAACTAATTTTGACATTTTTTCCCCCTTCGTTGAGGATTTGATTTAAGAATAATTAAGAGTTAACCGCGTTTATGGAACCGGTTAAGGCGCAAAGCGAGTAACTCAAGCCCTGTTGTTTTATCCGGCATGGAGATCGTTGTATCATCCTGTTCGCGGAGTGATGCTATTTTCTTTCGAAGTACATCTTCTTCAGCCAACAGTTTCTGCATACGGGCGTCTTCCTCTGCCTGTTTCTTCGCAGCATCATCAGCTAATTTCTTTGCTTCAGCATCTGCTTTGGCTTTGGAATCAGCCGCTTCTTTGGCTTTGGTATTTTCTTCGAGTTTATATTTGGCTTCCATTTCAGCCCTTACTTTGGCTTCAATTTCAGCACGGATTCGGGCCTCAGCGTTGGCATCCATCGGTGCAGAAGCAACCGGTGCAACTGGAGCAGCAGGAGCTGCTTCAGCTTTCGGTGCTGGAGCGGCAGCTTTTGGCGCTTCTTTTGCGGGAGCTGCTGGCGCTTCTTTTTTGGGAGCTGCGGCCTTGGGTTTTGGTGCAGGTTTCTTTTCTTCTACGATGGTCAAGTCAGGATCGGGTGACAATGTTAACAGATCAATCTGAACCTCATCCAGATTCTTTTTGATCGCTTCAACATCTTTAGCCGTTCCACCATCAGCCATTAAATCAATATACGTGCGAATTAAACGCGCTGTTTCCGGGTGGCGAAGGATAAGAACATCCGAACCAGCAAGAAGATAACTGACTGCGGCCACGGATTCCATCAGGATTCCTCTTTTTTCAGGATCACCCAATGTCGGCGCTTCGTCAGAGGATTGTTTGGCTTCTTTTGATTTCCAAACTTCATTTCCCAGATTATTAATGATCGGTCCTTGAAGTTTATCATCGCCCTGAACAAGACCAGCCATGCGGAGACGTTCCATGACAGAATAACCGTATTCCATGCCATAGCCCAATCCACCTGTGGTTGGATCAATCAATATTTTATCCATGCCAACGCCAAGGTTTTCCAATAAAATGTTCACCTGTTTGGCAATATTGACATCAATGGGTGATGATGAAATCACGGTCTGACCGAATCCCATTGCTGCGGCTCCGATACCTTTGTGATTTTTTTCTTCAACCGGTCCAATTGTCAGTCCACGACCCTGAGTTTTCTCACAAACAACCTTAAAGACTTCTTCATCTTTTTGGGTATTTGCAGTTCCCCAGACCACCAGCGGTACTTTAATGGCATCCAACACTTTGTTGACCATGCCCGCGGCTTCATCAGGACTTTTGTTTAGACCATTGGGGTCTGTACTTTTAAGTTGTAACACAATGATATCTGCGCCAAATTCATCCTGGCATTTTTTTGCCCATGCAGGCGGATCATTGATAACATCTTTAAACGGCGCAGTAGCTGATTCTGGCCATTCTTCAGGTTCCATGTCCCAAATTTCCATCGCAACTTTCGGTTTTTCAGGCATTTCACCTTCAAACAGATAGAATGGATAGGAAGAGGCACCACCAACTGTCACAGTATTGCCTTCTTTACCAAAGGTAATACTACGGACGCTGGCATTGTATTTTTCTTTTACCAATTCGAAGGACAAGATATACCTCCTTTCAAAAATAAACAAAAAATTCAATAAATGAATATAAAATTATGGATCACTAATAATACAAGTCTTTATCAGGCTTGATTGTCACACGTTATATATACTAAATTTCAGAAAATATTCCAAAAGGACGCTTTTAAATTTTTGCAAAAAATGCATCCATATTTAATGAGGGGTATTTCTCTGAAAATATTTTTATTTTGAGCATATTGTATTTAAGAGGATAAGCACTATAAAAAAAAATGCATTTTGTCAATAAAAACCCTTTTTATTGACGAAACAGACAATGAATGTCATTTATTAAGTAATCTAAAATTTAAGAGTGCAACATAAAAACGTTGCAAGATACAGTATTATCATCTCGTATGAATTACAGGCAATTGATTAGCCGGAATAAAAAAGAAAGATAAGATCATTATGGACGATTTATTGCGTAACGTTCGCGGGAATGATCATCGCCTTTTGCTTGGTGTTACCGGAACCATTGCATCCGGAAAAACAAGTGTCGCTGAAATGTTGGCTCATTGCGGTGCATATTCCATTGATTTTGATATCCTTGCCCGTCAGGTGGTCATGCCTGGTGAGCCGGCTTATGAACACATTGTCAATTATTTTGGTAAAGAAATTTTGCAAGCCGACCATACCCTTGACCGTCAAAAGCTATCCAGCATTGTATTTAAAAATATTGAAAAACGAAAAAAACTTGAACAATTTACCCATCCTCAAATCCTAAACGTTTTTATCAGACAACTTGAACAAATCACGCAAAAGGATCCATACGCCATTGTTCAGGTCATTGTACCGTTGATGATTGAACAGAACCTTCAGTATTTATTTCATAAATTGCTTGTGGTTTATGCGCCCCAGGAAGAACTTGTCAAGCGCCTGATGAAACGTAATGTCATCCCTGAAGAAGATGCTTTGCGGATGATTAACAGCCAGATATCCATTGATGAAAAATTGCGTTATGCAGACTTTGTGATCGATAATGGAAGTGATCTGACCCATACGCAAATACAGGTGGATGAATTATGGAAGACGTTGGTAAGGACTCACGATTAAATAAGGACTCACGATTAAATAAGGACTCACGATTAAATAACTGTCCCATTTGAAGCCCCTTGACTGGAGTCCCAAAGATTTAGCTTTGGGAGTTCCTTAGCTTTTCAATGCGTTGTTTTTCTGTGACGCCCAAATCTAAAGCTTTGGGACTCCAACCACGGGAAGATTATTTAATTATCTTAAAAAAAAAATAAAAAAATTATTTAAAAG
>PEAL01000192.1 GCA_002753725.1 Deltaproteobacteria bacterium | reverse complement strand
ATTTTGTTCAATCAGTATTTGTCCGATGGGTTTTCGCTTGCGGTGAGAATCCAAGGCTTTATTAATGATTGATTGAGGAATTCCCATATCAATAAGGATCTGCCCCAAAAATCTGTCCGGACTCTTCTCTTTGATTCTTAAAGCTTCTTCAAGTTGCTCTTGTGTGATATATCGATGTTCAAGAAGAATTTGACCGAGAGTTTTTTTTTGTTTCTTCTTAACCATAGCCTTTCCTTCAATAAACAATGAATAGACAATGAACGATGACCAATAAAATGATTTTCAGTCTTGATCATTGTTTATTGTTCTTGACATAGCAATGAATTCGTATACAAAATCAATAAATACTTTTAGCTGTTGATAATGTATGTTAAATATCCATACATTCATATTACATGCCAACTTTGAATATACTTGAGGAACATAAAATTTTCCATGATATTAATTAAAAATTATTTTTCTGTAATCAACCATCAGGAACAACGACCAATAACGTTCCTTTCACGATCCTCCGACGTATTGAGGGAGAATGGATTATGATCATATACCATCGAGGTAGCCAGACCTGGGAACAATTTATTACCGGTTCATTTCTGGAAACAAATGATACACCTGAATATCAAGAAAAAGATTTTCAAAAAAATATTACAGGATCAAATCATGAATCCAAAAAATTACAACAAGAGAATATACCTGCTCAAGCCTATACTGTCAAGCGCCTCTCACATGGCTCGTCGGTTTTAAATCCTTATGTTGATAAAAATTCGCCGGCCTTGAATGAAAACCAAAAAAAACAACGACTGTCTATTGGCGCATTCACATCCAAAGAGGCATTGAAACGTTTTGTTCATAAACATTACAAACATGTTAGAATTAGTGATCTTGCTGGTTTGCCTGAATTACTGTTCACAATTTTTACTCAAGGGAATGAACAGGCATTGAAAAAGAATCATATCTCACATGTTGGTGGATATTACCAATGGACCATGGGACTTCAAGTTCATCGTAGTTCCTTAGAAAACCTGACAGAGGATGACCTTTTCAATCAGTTGAAAATTCCGGATTTTCAGCAGGAACGTAGGTACTATCTGGCTCAGGCCTGCAAGCATTTTATCAGTGAATTATACGAAGAAAGCCTTGATAATTTTTTACAGGCAGAAAATTATGAAAAATATGATCCGTTTGTTCTGTATACCATTGGACTGATTCGTATGTATGTGCCACAGTTTCTTGATTTAAACAAAGCCTTGAATCGGTTTATTAAATCAGCGAACTATTACCAAGCTGAGAACAATACCATAAGAACCGCAGAATCTTTTTTTCATGCCAGCACCTGTGCATATGTTTTAAAAAAAGATACTGATGCGATTCAATATGCCCAACAGGCTCTTGATGCATTACCAGATTTTACTGAAGCTGCTTATTGTCTTGCACGCTTGAAAGCAACCGCTGGCGATGATTCCTGCATGCCCATCATAAAAGCTTTGATTGAAAAAGATCCTTTGTATGGTTTGAAAGCACACATTGATGATGCCTTTTTACCCATTACAGACCGTCTGTATCAAATGGTCGTATCTCTCAGAAATTCGGCAAAGTCTGCCTGTGATTCAATCCATCTGACCATGATTGCCGATCGGCATTTGGAAAAATATCAGCAGCGTAGTCCTGAGGTTTTTGGGCAGTGGAAATCATTGTTCAATGAAGCCAATCAAATGTATCAAAACAATTCTTATATGGACTATCTTGATGCCTATCCCATTTTACAAGCATCAGATGTATATTATCAAAGCTGTAGACATGGCAGCCCCCCAAAAAACAAGGCCGCCGCCTCACCCTTTCAACAATACCAAAAGCAACAACATCAATTTCTATCAAAGGATAAAGGATATGCAAAAAAAGATACGGACATTGCTGAAAAAGAAATTTTTGATTTGCTCAATGAAACCAAAGCACTTGTCCATCATAATACAGATTTCCAATACCTGACCCGTGTCACTCAGGCACAGGCATCTGAAAAAATTGCCTATTTATTGGATAATCCCATTGCCTGTATTGACATTGCAACACTGTCCGGTGATGTCAGTGTGCATACCCTTGCTTTTTCCAGCTGTGGAAAATTATTGGCAAGTGGGGCGGAAGACGGTACCATTCGTATTTGGAATCTTGAAACCCATCAATGCATTTCTGTTCTAGAACATCACAAAAAGGCCGTCAATTGTGTGTGCTTTTCACCAGATGGACAATGGTTTGCCAGCGCATCGTGGGATCATACCATCAAGCTTTGGAATATGAACACTTTTGAGGAAGTTGCAACCTTGAAAGGTCATACGGATAGTGTTGAAATTATTGATTTTACAATGGACAGTTATCTTCTGGCCAGTGGTTCCAATGATCAAACCGTTCGACTGTGGGATATTAAGGAACGTCAATTAATTCATACCTTTGATAATTTTTCAGATACCATCCGAAGCCTTTGTTTTTCACCAGATGGCCTTCAACTTGTTGCTGGTAGTTGGGATATTATCTATCTCTGGGATGTTTCTTCAAAAAAATTAATGCATACCTTTAAAGGACAAACCAAAAATTATATCAGTGCATTGGCAATATCACCGGATGGCCTGACTTTAGTCGCTGGCTCTCATGACAAAACGGTTCGTTCATGGGACATGAATTCAAGAAAACAATCCTTGAAACTTCAGGGGCATTCCCGTCGAATCAATTGTGTGGCCTTTTCTCCAGATAATATTACGCTGGCATCAGGTTCCCATGATCATCAGGTCAAATTATGGAATGTTAAAACCGGTAAAGAAATCAATGGACTGGATGGTCATAAGGATATTGTCAGTTCTGTTGCATTTTCACCCGATGGCATGGTGCTGGCAAGCGCCTGTCATGATGGCTTCATTCGTTTGTGGCAAATCCATTATAAAATTATGCCCAAAGACGCTTTAATTGAAATTATCGAGCGCAACACAGCCGATGCAAAACGTCGTCGTCAGGCGCAATGGCGCGCTGAAATGCGTTGTGAAATTTGCGGCGATCGTCTGGGCTTTCTGGACATATTAAAAGGTCGGGTTTATTGTCATAAGCACGAGGAATAAAACAATATAAAAAAGGATCGCATGCACATTTTAATTACCAACGATGATGGCATTCATGCACCAGGCTTAAAGGCGCTGTTTGATGCTTTCAAAGACAAACATGACATCTGGATTGTGGCTCCAGAGCGCGAACAGAGCGCCACCAGCCATCGAATAACGATTCATGAACCATTAAGGGCGAAGTGGGTAACTGTTTCAGATGATATGCAGGGATATGCAGTGGATGGGACCCCTGCAGATTGTGTAAAACTGGGCCTTTCCCAATTAATTCCCCAAAAACCGGATTGGGTGATTGCAGGTATCAACCCGGGGGCAAACACGGGATTCAATGTCTTTTATTCAGGAACAGTGGCTGCTGCACGCGAAGCCTCAGCAATGAGTATTCCATCAATGGCGGTTTCCATTGCTTATGATACCTCTGCTGATAGTATTGAATACACCAAAGCCGCGCAATTGATTGGCAAACTGCTTGAAAAAATGTCTCAACACATTCTTCCTGCAGGCACCATGCTGAATGTCAATTTTCCATCTGTTCCGGTGAATCAGACACGCGGCATAAAATGGGTGCGTCAGGCGACGTATCATCTTTATAAAGTGTATGAAAAAAGAGCGGATCCTCGAAAAAAGCACTATTATTGGATGGGTGATGAAAAGGTTCTGGTAACCAATGAACAGTTTACGGATGTTGGTGCCCTTGAAAACAATTATATTGCTATTTCACCCATCACCATTGATACGACAGATGAGTTATTTATTAAACAGATGACACGTTGGGATTGGAACCATTGAAAACATTATTCATTGAATCTCTTGTGGAAGGACAGGCTGTTCAGGATATATTTATTGTCACTGAAAAAACACTATCCAACAAGAAAGATGGCGAACCCTTTCTTCAAGTTCGTCTGACTGACCGAACGGGTTCCATGCGTGGCGTCCTCTGGGAAAATGTTGAAACATTCAGCTCTGCCTTTGATCATGCCGACTATGTTCAAATTCAGGGGCGGGTTACATCGTTCCGTAATGAACTGCAATTGACCATTGCTTCTGTTCAACGAATACCGTTTGAAAATGTCACTCCTGCTGATTTTTTGCCCACAACACAAAGAGATCCGATTCAAATGTTTACCTCGTTAAAAGAGCAATCTCAAACCATAGAAAACAAAGACCTCAAAGCGATTCTTCAAGCCTTCTGGATGGATGATCAATTTGTGCAGAAATTTTGCTCTGCCCCTGCTGCCAAAAAAATGCACCATGCTTACCTGGGTGGGTTATTGGAACATACACTGTCTGTATCTCGCCTGGTTGACCGACTGATTCAATGTCATTATCGGGGGATTGACCGGGATTTGTAAATCACCAGTGCAATGCATCATGATATTGGCAAAACGGATGAATTTGAATATACCACCATCATTGATTATTCTGATGAAGGTCGATTATTGAGTCATATTATTATTGGTATTCGAATACTGGATGAAAAAATTGCTTCAATCCCTGATTTCCCTGCACAAACAGCAAAATTATTGCGTCACTTGATAGCCAGTCATCATGGGACGCGGCTGTTTGGTTCCCCTGAACCACCAAAAACATTGGAGGCTCTGGTGTTACATTATCTTGATGATCTGGATTCAAAAATTATGGGTGTACGAGACTTTATGGAAAATTCTGATGCATCCTCCGACTGGACACCGTTTTATTATCCAATGGAACGACAATTTTTTAAAGGCAAAGTATAATGCTAATCACATTTGAAGGAATTGAAGGTTCTGGAAAAAGCACGCAAGCAAAGCTTTTAATGGAATGGTTGCAGACAAAAAATATTTCTTGCCTGCTGACAAGAGAGCCCGGTGGAACATCTATTGGACAACAAATCCGACGAATATTGCTGGATCCAAATCATACAAACATATGTCCACTGACTGAACTGTTGCTGTATATGGCTGACAGGGCACAGCATCTGTCCGAACGGATTCTTCCGGAATTGTCTTCGGGAAAGACCATTCTTTGCGATCGTTTTTATGATGCAACAACTGTTTATCAAGGCATTGCTCGCCAGGTAGACATGGCTGTCATAAAAAAACTTCATACGATTGTATTATCCGGGCTGAAACCAGATATAACGCTTTTATTTGATTTGCCGGTTGAGGAAGGGTTGAAACGTGCATGGAAACGCATTACAGCGAATCATAATGAACAACAGGAGAATCGGTTTGAAAAAGAATCCATTGCTTTTCATGAACGGGTTCGGGAAGGGTATTTAACATTGGCCCAAAATGATCCCAATCGTTTCTTTGTGATCAATGCCAATCAGTCCGAGGAGAATGTTTTTGAGGATATGGTAAAGATTTTATCAAGAATCGTTCTATAATAGATTTGCTGATTGCATCATTGTCCGCATTTCCGGTATACTTTCTGCCATTTTTCGCATGATTTTCAAGACTTCGTGATATCCTTCATAGGCTTTTAATGCCATTGAACTTTCGTTTTGACGAACATCCTTTTGATGCTGTGTTTCACGCGCTGCGCTGTTTTTTTCCTGTGCTTTGACAGAATCCGTTTTTTCTATCCCATATCGCAAAGCCGATAACAGCAACAAACATTGTTGCAAGTATCGCAAGGAAATAGGTGTTTTGTTGATCGATGCGTTTATCCACCGCTTCGAAACGTTTATCCACCGCTTCGAAACGTTTATCCACCGCTTCGAAACCTTTTCTTACTTCTCTAAGCACAGACTCAAAACGTTCATTCATTTCCCTGAGGATGGATTCAAATCGTTCATCCACCGCTTTAAAACGGGTTCTCATTTCATTCACAATGGATTTTTGGCCTTCTTCAATTCGTGTCAGTCGCTCTGCGATTTTTATATCGGATTGATATGACGGTATAGACCCCTCTGTCGGTTCCAAAGCAAAAGCATGAGTCTTTACCGTGATCACACAGATAACAACGATAAAATAAATTTTTAAAAATAGATACTCTTTTTTCATGAGGAACTCCTTTGAAGAATAAAATTAAGGAAGTATTCAAGAGATTGTCAAGTCTGGATCTAAAGCTTCAAGAAAAAGATCAACACAATCAAGAAAAATCTGAAAAAGATGACGCATCAAAGGATGGTTTTTATCATCGGTGGCGTTTTCCATCGCATAGGCGACATCACCCAATTGTTGGGCACCAATTGTCCATGCGGAGCCTTTAATGGAATGTGAGAGCATTTTTAGACTGTCCCAATTTTCATTGGACAGCTCTGTTTCAATCAATGCTTTCTTTTCAGAAAGATTTTTTTTAAAAATGGCAACGACTCGTTTAAGCAATTCATGCTTTTGATGAACCCGTTGCAATGCTTTTTCATAATCAAAAGCAGGCACGGACATGAATTCATTCTTTTGTGGAAATGATGACGTATCCATATTTATGCAATCCAGTCTTCAAGCAGGGCTTTTAATTGATTTTGAACCAGAGGTTTTGAAATAACCGCCTCAACAGCAAATCGTTTACCGATTGTCATCAGTTCTTTGACATCTTTGATTGCTGTAACAACAACAATTTTAGGCTTTTCTTTCAATATTTTTGTGCGATGCCCTTCTTCAAGAATATCCAAAAAGGTTTCTCCCCCCATCAATGGCATCATCATATCTAATAAAATCAAATGTGGACGGCATTCAAAGTACAAACAAATTCCTTGTGCGGCATTTTCAGCCTCAAATATTTTACAATCGGGAAAGAGTTCTTCAAGAAAGTCTTTATGAATGATTCGAATCATTTCATCATCTTCAATAATTAAAAATCGAATATTATTTTTTTTCATCGTAAGCTGTCCTCTTTTCAAGCTTTGAAATATTTTTTATTATTTGAGACCATTCTAACATTTTAAATGCAATTTCAATAGTTCTTCCAAAGTATCATAAGGTAATGGCTTTGGAATAACAGAAACAACAGACAAATGTTTAGTCAGAGTCATTAATTCGTCAGCACTATCAATGGACGATATCACGATAACTTTCGGTGTAAAGGATAAAAGTCTTTTAGAAATACCTTCTTCCATCACATCCAAAAACAATTGACCACCATATGCAGGCATAATCATATCTAAAAGAATCAATTGGGGATGTTTTTCAAAGCACAAACAAATACCTTCCACTATGTTTTCAGCATCATACACGTCATAACTCGGGGCGAGTTTTTGAAAATAACTGAGATACATCGTTCGTGTAATAGATTCATCTTCGATGATAAGAATATTTTTTGAATGATTGCTCATACTTGTTTCCTGTTTTCAAAAATATGATGAAAAATATGTGTCAATTCATCAAAAATTAACTGTTTACAGGCAAGTTTCACAGCATTGATACTGCCTGGCATACAAAAAACAACTGTTTCTTGTATACACCCGGCTGTTGCGCGGGATAATAAGGCCGCAGAATCAATTGAATCATAACTCAGGTTCGCAAAGATATACCCAAAGGCTGGGATATTCTTTGTAAACAACGGAGAAACCGCTTCAATCGTAACATCATCAGGCCCCAATCCTGTCCCACCGGATATCAATATGGCATTGACTTGAGATTGATTTGCCAGATCAACAACTGTTTTTTGAATGAGATCCTGATGATCTGGAATAATTAAATGGTTTTCCAGGCGATGTCCCTCTTTATGAATGCGCTTGATCAGCCATTGTCCGCTTGTATCTGTGTCCATCGTTCGGGTCGTTGAAACTGTGACAACAGCAACTCCCAAAACGTGTGGGGCATTTCCGTGGTGATGTTTGGGATGGCTCATGGTGTTTTAACCCTTCATTTCAGAAACGATTCACTGAGTAACAAGAACAACTTCATCCTGACTGTCTTGTTCTTTTAAATAAACATTTACAGTTTGTGACCGTTTGGTTTGAATGACCTTTCCACAATAATTGGGATGCACCGGCAATTCCCGATGCCCTCGGTCAACAAGAACACCCAGCTCAATGCGAGCAGGCCGCCCTATATCAAACAGAGCATCCATTGCTGCACGAACGGTTCGACCGGTATAGATCACATCATCGATCAACACCACCTGTTTATCATCAATTGAAAAAGTAATATTTGTGCCTTGCAATATGGGCTGATAACTAATTTTTGTCCAGTCATCACGATATAAAGCAATATTGATGCTGCCGATAGGAATTGAAATGTTTAACAAGCTCTTGATATTCTCGTGTATTCGCTCTGCAAGGAATGCACCACCGGTTTGAATGCCAACGAGAATGAGGTGTTGTATATTTTTGTGGTGGTTAAGTATTTCTTGAGTTATTTGCTCAAGCACATGATGGATTCTTTGCTCGTCTAAAATTTTTTCAGAAATCATAAAAGGCCTGCCTTTTATTCTTGAATGGATAAATAGACACAATCCGTAAAAATGATAATATACACTTTTTCAAATGAACATGCGACTTTTTTTTGAATTTTTTTTAAGAAATAGCACAATAATGACATGATTATGACCTTTTATTTTGAAAAAATTCCCTTGAGAATACCCCTTGATTTTTTTTTATTGCAGGTATAGGTTTAAAAAAAAAAGATTTCAGGCCTTTCCAAACTTTTTCTGGAATCTAATGATCTATTGACTATTCATGCAAACAGGTTAAAACACATGCAACAAGCATTTCCAATTTCAGGCGTTATATTGGCAGGCGGTAAAAATTCACGGGTTCATGGCAAGAGCAAGGCTTTTTTTTCTATAGGATCAGAAAGTATTTTTGAGCGTATTTATTCAGTCATGAACGCTTTTTTTGAGGATTTGATTGTTGTGACCCGTACACCTGAATCTTTTTTCAAATGGAATCTTACCATTGTTCCAGATATCTATGCGCCACATTGTTCTTTAAATGGTATTTATTCGGGATTGTTATGTGCCCAACATCCACAAGCTTTTGTTGTCGCTTGCGACACACCCTTTTTATCTCATGATCTGATTGCTTATATGTGTTCGTCGTATAATGTTAGAAATGATGTGTATCTGCCCAGAACAAGCAAAGGGGATGAACCTTTATGTGCGATTTATTCTAGGCGCTGTCTTAATCGTTTTAAAAGTCATTTACAAGCAGGAAAATATAAGATAACCAGATGTTTTAAAGGACTTAATACAGGCATTATTGATGAATTCACTGTACGCTCAAAAGATCCCCACCACCTTTCTTTTTTTAATGTAAATACTCCTGAAGATCTTGATTATGCAAATACATTAATTGGAAAAAATGGTGACGTATAGAACAAAGGAAACGAACAATGAAAAACAGTGTCACTGTTAAACGTAAAATAGAAAAATTTATTCCTCAATTTTTAAACAATACAAAAAATGATATTGAAGCCCTGAAAGATAGTGTTCTCAATAAGAATTTTGAGGAAATGCATCGCATGTCTCATAGCATGAAAGGCTATGCCAAACCATTTGGTTTTCATTACATAGGAGAATTAGCCTCCCAAATTGTACAGGCTGCTCAAGAAAAAAGGCTTGAAGATGCACAACCGCTTATTGAAGAATTGGATGCTTATTTTTCAACTATTGAAATTATTTATGAATGAGCTTATGTCCCTGAAATATTCCACAGGAAAAAACGTATGAGAACCTTTCATATGCCGAATCTCTCTATGAAAGAAAAAAAGAAGAATGGCCTTAAATAATCAAATAAATGGAAGGGCAAAATCGAAAGCACTATATTGCATGAATCCCGGTACAACGGGTTGCCTAAAATATTATTTTCTTGATTTTAGCTGTCATGGTCATTGTTGGGTGCAACACAAAAAAGTTGCACTTTTTTCTTAGCCCTGAAAGGGCGTTAAATACCAGCCCAGGGCAACGCCCTGGGTAATGGCATAGAGGTGTTTTAGCCCTGAAAGGGCGGCACATATTACAACTTAATCATAATATTATGTAACGCCCTTTCAGGGCTATATTTTATTACTTA
>PEAL01000191.1 GCA_002753725.1 Deltaproteobacteria bacterium | reverse complement strand
TGTACTTAATTATTCATGAAAATATCTTTTTTTACACCTTCAAAAAAAATTGATTCTATTTCGCAGTTTTATTGTATTACTGACGGTGATCTCTTCCACCGCCTGTACCTTATCATCCTATGAACCCCGAAATAAAAATAATATCTGTGACATATTTCGCGAACAGCGGAAATGGTATGATAGTGCAAGTGCAGCCCGAAAACGATGGGGGCTTCCCATTTCTGTTGCTATGGCGATCATTTATTATGAATCAAGTTTCAAACCCGATGCCCGCCCTCCACGGCGTACATGCTTATTTTTTTTCCCTGGGCCGCGATTAAGTTCTGCATATGGATATGCTCAGGCGATTGATGGAACCTGGGAAAACTATAAGGCTTCCACCCGACGGTATGGTGCCAGCCGAAATGATTTTGATGATGCCATTGATTTTGTTGGCTGGTATTGCCATACCAGTTATGTTCAATGTGGTATTCAAAAAAATGATGCTTTTCGTCAATATTTAGCTTATCATGAAGGTCAGAAAGGATATCTTCGACGATCCTATCGTAACAAAAATTGGTTAGTCAAAAAAGCGCGTCAGGTTCAGAAAAGAGCTGTGATGTATACACGTCAACTTAATCAATGCGAACAAGAACTTATGAAAAAGAACCGCTTTTGTATCTGGCCTTTTTAAAACAATTTAAAAAGCTTAAATAAAATATTAATTCATCTATAAACGGATATGATAAAATGATCAATGGACATGGTGGCAATGTTTATGAATGGGCAAAGGTAATCGGTTGTTCTTCAGATGAAATCATTGATATGAGCAGTAATATCAATCCACTGGGGTCTCCTCCCCTGTTATTGGACGATATCAAGGAACGTTTGCATCACATTCATCGACTGCCTGAAGTGGACAGCAAAACCTTGATCCGAACCTTTGCTGTTTTTTATGACAAACATGTTGATCAAGTAACGTGTGCTGCTGGAACAACAGAATTTATTTATCATTTACCGAAAATCCTGAATATAAAAAAAGCCCTCATTATCGGTCCAACCTATGCAGATTATGCTGATGCATGTATCCGGCAGGGTGCAGAGATTCGATATCTGATTGCTGAAGCCAGTCAAAATTTTCAGGCACCGATAAACGATCAGGAGATTGACAGGGTTGATACGGTTTTCTTATGCAATCCCAATAATCCCAGCGGACATTTCATACCCATTGCCCCGCTGAAGGCAATATGCAAATCTCATCCAGATGTTCGTTTTATTGTGGATGAATCCTATCTTCATTTTAACGCGGATTATGAATATGAAACCATGATCAGATGTGGCCTTTCCAATGTGATTGTTTTATGTTCTTTTTCAAAAATATTTGCCATTCCAGGACTTCGATTGGGCTTTATGGTGGGTGATAAACAGACGATCAATGCTTTTCGAAAACAGGAAAAACCCTGGAATGTCAATATTATGGCTCAGATTGCCGGAATATACCTTTTTAAGAATATGCTTGTGGTTCAAGAGTTTATCCAAAAAACAGCCCTGCACATACAAACTGAAAAAATAAGGTTCCAAAACGCACTGGCATGCTATCCGCATGTTCAGACGTTTGCCGATTTTGCACCATTTATGTTAATCAAGCTACCGGATTATTTAACGTCCAAAACAGTCTGTTCTCAATTGGCACAAAAGAAATTTCTGATCAGAGATTGCAGTAATTTTTATGGATTGTCTGAACATTTTATTCGAATTGCTTACAAGGATGCTGATAAAAATATTGCCCTTCTTGAACATTTATCAGCCCTATTGAAAAATGAACAAGAATCAAAGGAAAAAGAGGAATAATTGTATGAAACAAGCAATTCTTTGGATCATGATCATCGTGATGGTTCCTGCCTGGAGCTTTGCAAATCTTGGTGATGGATGTATTGCTTATTATTCATTTAATGGGGATTGGGTTGATGGCAGCCCGATGGATGAGGCGGCTGTCCCTTCGGGAAATCCATTGTTTATGGATGGTAAAAAAGGACAGGCGATTTATCTCAACGGTATGGACGATTATATAACGTTGGGGATCCATCAGTTTATTGATCAATTCAGTATCAGTTTTTGGGTTAACTTTCCAGAACTCAAAGAAACCTGGCAACCGCTGGTATCCAGATATGACGAAGCGAGTATTAACAACACGACACTGTTAAAGCATACGTTTTATCTAAAGGTTCTCGGTGAAGCAAACGCCCATCGGATTTATTTTGCTGTGAGTGAAAACGGCCAGCAATCGAGTGATATTATCAGTCACCTATCCATGATGCCGCAAACCTGGTATCATATTGTGGCCATGTTTCAGGAAGGCAAAATTTTGCTGTATATCAATGGTCAAAAAGAAACTGAAAAACAAACACCTTTCCAGCAATTGTATACCTCTTCAATTCCAACACTTGTCGGTTCAATGTTCAGCGATAGAATGGCCAAAGGCCCCTTTGCCAATATTGTTCTGGATGAACTTCGATTATACCAGCGAAATCTTTCAGAGTCCGAGATTCTTTTTTTGTATGAAAAAAAATCCGGGCCTAAAATTATTCAACAGTCGCCAACAGGAATGCTCTCAGAACCTATTTCATATGTTGATATCAGCTTTGACCAGCCCATCCTTTCAACACTATTTACATCTGACGATCTATTCATGATGGGCCCGGAAGATCAGATACTTTTAGTGGAAGAACCAGAACAACTGAGCCTTACCCTGTACCGATTAGGATTTCCCGAACAATCCGCAACCGGAAGATATACCATTCAAATAGGCCCTCAAATTATTGATGTTGCGGGTAATGCGTTAAATCAGGATCAGGATGATATTAATGGGGAATCTGAGGATATCTATCTTGCCGAGTTTCAACTCAATGTTTTGCCTGATACAGTGCTGGTCATTAATTTCAGTGGTTCATTTGATGATACCGATGCTTTAAATATCTATAATACTTTATTAGAAGCAGGCGCAACAGGGACATATATAAATTTGTCATCTGAAAAGAATGAAAGTATGCTGGTTGCACTCTTATCAAATACTGACCATCCATATCAACAGGTATGGGTATTTGATGCTTCTGAAAAGGATGGCCTGTATCCAAATGCATTGGCTGCCATCAGTGAGTGGTTTCTTGAAAAAAAGGGCCGTCAGATTATTTGTGATGGCAGAATGCGCTCATCCTACTGGACAGGACAATGGGAAAAGAATGGACAGTTATTAACTGAAAATTATTATGAAAATTTAAAAATCAATGGCGGCGGGTTGGTCCTTGGAACCGATAACCCGAATGATCAGCCGGATATCAACAGCATCTGCGATCAAATCAACATCGCTCATTTTGGAGACTTTGCAGGATATAAGACCGTTCAAACTGACCTGTCATGTCATTTGATATCATATCCTCATGAATTGGGAGAATCACTGGGAACAACCTCCCGGTCTTCGATGGTGCCAACGGGCAGACAACCCAATGACCTGTATTTATATTGTGTGGCATGGGAACCTGACTATCCAGAAAACTGTAACATTTCTACCACACTTATTCCTTTAATTCCAACCGGGCTTACATCTCAAGTAGATACAAACATCATAGAACTGACATGGAAACCAGCAAAACCGGAAACTCAGGTGTCTCATTATAATGTTTATGCAGAAACTCAATTTTTTTCTTCAATAACAGGCTTGACACCTGTTCAATCGAATATTTCTACTATTCATACAACACTTACATCCCTTCAATACAAGGCAACGTATTATCTGGCAGCCACAGCCGTTGATCATCTTGGTAATGAACGGTATGAAGTATTTCCCATATCTGCAACAACCGGATTGTCGCCCCGATCATCAAGAGGAGGCGGTGGTGGCGGTGGATGTTTTTTTGATTTGATCACACGAAACGCCAATAATTGATGATCTGTTGGCATTGTAACCCAGTTGTTATGAAAGTTTAGTTCACTATGCGCTTAAACACATATGGTTCGTGGATAAAATTCGCTGGAGTTTTGAATTTATATGTAATAGCTTTGACAAAAAATTACATTTCTTTTATAGTTGAAAATTAAAAATATTGACAAAAAACAGAGGGATACAAAATTATGGCCGGACAAAGTATCTATTCAAATGAACCTGCCTTCATTAACAGAGATAAAGAACTAAACGAATTATTACATTGGATCAATGGAAAAGCCAATTCCATCCTTTTTGTTTATGGTCCTAAAAGCAGTGGTAAAACAACACTGCTGATGAAATTTATTGAAAAAAATTTGACGAACAAACAGTTTAGTATCAAGCATTTTAATTTAAGAAAAATGCTTATTGCTAACTATTCTGATTTCATTCAAGCTTTTTTTGAAACAGATTATTCAAACGCAACAGAAGATATTAAGCAAAAAAGGGAGTATAATCTCAAGCTGTTTAAACTCTCAAAAGAAATTAAAAAAAGTTTGGAGAATAAAACCCTTGATCCATTTGTTGTCATGGAAAAAGAGCTTTTGAAAATTGTCAAAAAAGGAAAGCGCCCGGTCATTATTATCGATGAGCTTCAAGCCCTGGAAGATATCTATCTGGACGGCCAAAGGGAATTATTAAAAGAATTGTTTAATTTTTTTGTAGCACTCACAAAAGAGTCTCATTTGTGCCATGTGATTATTGCCAGTAGCGATGGTTATTTTATGAACAGAATATATGAAGACAGCAAGCTGGCAAAGACATCGGAATTTTTTGAGGTTGAATATTTAAATGAAAAGGATATCACACAATGGCTCTCACATTTGAAACAGGAAAGTGCAATCAATGCGTATACCTTATCATTGTCTCAAATCAAAACGATCTGGAAATACCTTGGGGGCAGTGTATGGGAGATATCAAAAATATTAGCAGAATTGATACCTTATGCTGACAAAAAATGCATAGAAGATGTCTGTCTTATGAACACGATCGAACGAATGATTACAATTAATAAAGGTAAACTCAATCATTATGCTAAAATAAACAAGAGCAAACGGGCGTTGTTCAAAACATTATTTTCCATTCAAAACAAGAAGGCAACCTTTGATATGAATGATTTGGAAATTCTTGTTAACAATGGCTTATATGAAGAAACACAACTTGCAGATGAACTGAATAATCTTGTCCGATTGAACGTTGTTGCATTCAATCCCACAACATCATTATATAAATTACAAGGGCACAGTATGTTTTATGGTTTAAAAGCATATGTTGAGAACATTGTTGAAGATAGCCATAAGACCCTCGAAAATATAAAAAAGGACACTCATGCCTGATACACTTATTTCACAAGAGTTAAACGATGAACTGATGCTGTATAAAACGGACAGTGAAGAAATTCATGTTCTGAACCCGACAGCACGAAGGATTTATGATTTATACCAGCAGGGAAAAACCACCGATGAAATAATATCAATTTTAAACAAGACATTTCAAATTCATGAGACACACCCCCTGAAAGAGGATATTGAAACCTGTATTGCTCAATTGAAATTAAAAAATATTTTATAACGATTAACGAAGGATATAACCTATGAAACTTGGTATTATCGGACTGGCCAGTTCTGGAAAAAAAACGTTGTTTGAAGCTTTTACCGGTCTGTCTGTTCAAACCTCTCAAAAACAAGAAGCCCTTTTGGGAACTGTGAAAGTACCTGATGCTCGGATTGATCATCTCAGCCAAATTTATCAGCCCAAAAAAACAATCTATGCTCAGGTAGAATATCACTTACCTGCACAGGTTCACGGTCAAAAAGATACTCAAAAATCAGAATCGCTGTGGGCAGGTATGCGTAATTGTGATGCACTCATCCATGTGGTTCGAAATTTTAAAATGTATGGCATGGACGCCCCCACACCTGAAACTGATTTTATAAAACTGAATGAAGACATGATTCTGTCAGATTTCATGGTGGTTGAAAAGCGTATTGAACGTATCAACAAAGAGCGTGGTCGAAAAGGCTTTTCAAGCATTGAGGTGGATCTCTTGAACCAATGCCTTGAATTGCTTGAAAAGAATCAACCCATTCGTCAAAATCCTGATCTGGTAAATGCCCCTGAACTCAAAGGGTATGCCTTTTTGACAGCAAAGCCCACCCTGATTTTGTTGAATAACGAAGATGATGATGACGGCTTGCCTGAAGGTTCAGATCTGTTCCAAAAGGAAACAATACTACCCATTCGAGGAAAACTCGAACAAGAACTGTCGCAAATGAATGAACAGGAAGCCGCAGAATTTCTTGAAGAATTTGACATTTCCGCCTCTGCCATGAGTCGTATCATTGCAGCATCTTACGATCTTATGGGCCTGATTTCCTTTTTCACTGTTGGTGAAGACGAAGTCCGCGCATGGACCATTCCTAAAAATACACCGGCTGATGATGCCGCTGGCGCCATTCACACGGATTTCAAAAAAGGATTTATCCGGGCAGAAGTTCTGGCCTATGATGATTTTATCGATGCAAACAACAATTATGCCGAAGCTCGAAAAAAAGGAACCGTGCGCCTTGAAGGAAAAACATACACGGTCTGTGATGCTGATATTATTCACTTTCGATTTAACGTATAAATCGATATCTTCCAAAGCATTCAAACTCTATGAGAATCACAATGTCTCATGATGAACATCGTGTCAGCAAAAGATTTGCTTGACAGATGTGTATTTCTTTGATTGTATGTAACAATTTGTCACAAAGACTGTTTTATATTATTTTTAAAAAGGAGATTATTGGATGAAGCGTTTTAACTTTTGGATGGTTGTTTTTATCGGCATTATTTTTATGCTGGGTAGTGGGGCAGATGCAAAAAAGCCCTCGTTATCACAATGGAAACCGAATTTCGATCCTGCTGGGGCCAAATACAATTGTATTGTTTCAAATGTATCACATCCGGTCATCAAGGGGGTTTATGCGGGCTTTGCGATTCGTGACGAATTATGGAAACGAACCAAGGGACAAATTTATATTGATTTCAAACCGTTCTCCATGCTTGGGGGAGAGGTGGAAGTTTTGAATCAGCTTCAAATGGGTGCGATTCAAGGCATGGGATGCAGCTCTGTTGCTGCGACCAACTTAGGCCCACGATTTGGTCTGGTCAACCTGCCATTTTTAATCAATTCTTTTGAAAAACTGGATCGCTTTGCTAAAAGCGGAAAATTGTTTGATCATTTTATGCGAGCAATGGATCATCAAGGCATTGTCGGCCTGGATATCACGGGGTATGGCAATTATGGATGGGCCACCACAACACCGGTTAAAACACTTGAAGATGCCAGAAAAATCAAATTCCGTGTTGCTGAAGCCGCTGTAAATCAACTGTTGTATCGTCAGTGGTCTATTAATCCTGTGGTAATGCCCTGGCCAGATGTGCCTGTCGCATTGAAACAAGGGGTTATAACCGGCCTGGATCATACGCCCATGGTATGTAATATTACGAAAAAATTTGAAGTGGCCAAATATTTTACTTATGTCAATTATGCACAGGGACTGTTTATCTGGATGTTCAATAAACAATGGCTGAACAGCCTTCCCAAAGATCTTCAACAAACATTTAAAGAAACTGTTCACGATGTGTGTGCATCCATTCGAAACCAAACCCGTGATCAGGAGCTTGAAGAAATTCAAAAAGCCCAAAAAGAAGGCATCACATTTATCAAACTGTCTGATAACGATATGAATCTTTTGAAAAAACAAGGTAATGCCGTTCATGAAAAATATAAGCCTGAAATCAATGCCCTGTATCCGGACGATACCTATCGACCCAAAGATTTTTTAAAAGAAGTTCAAACCTTTATTGACTATAAACCCTGATGGTTTTATCCATAAAAACATACCTGTGAAAGATAAAAAATAAAAGGCAGGTGCGATATAATGGCCTGCCTTTTTTACATGGAACAGACAAATGCAAAAAACACTTTCGATTATTGATACAATTTTAACATTTCTGGAAGACTGGACGTTGTTTATAGCGGTTATCGTTGCACTCATCGCATTGTTTTTCAATGTTGTTTTGCGCTATGGATTTAATTATTCATTGGCCTGGTCTGAAGAACTTGTGCGTGAAGTTATTATTTATACAACGTTTATTGGATGCAGCGCCGCAATAAAAAATCGATCCATGATTAAAATCGATGCCCTGGTTCAACTTTTTCCTGTTTTAAAAACCCCATTGAATTATTTGAGCCATTTGGCAACACTGATTTTTTCCATCATGATCATCTATTACGGATGGCTGATGGCAGCCCGACAGGTGATGACCAACCAGAAAACCATTATCATGCAAATTCCTATGGTATATTTGTATGCAATTTTGCCGGTTATGGGAATCTTGATGCTGATACGAACCCTCCAGGTTTTTTACCTGGATGCTACCAAACAGTCGTCATAACAGATTTTACATATATGACTCAGGCATGAAAAAGGACTGAACGTCTATGGAAATCAATTATTTTATCATCGCTTTTATACTTATTGGTTGTATGGCATGTTACATCCCTGTATTTATGTGCCTGTTTTTTACTGCTGTTGCAGGATTCATATTAACAGGAAAACCGATCCTGTTCTTATTTGACAGTTTTTTTCGAAGTATGGATAAATTTGCATTGGTTGTTGTTCTGTTTTTTATCCTTTGTGGCAATATCATGACATCCGGTAGCATTGTGGATAAACTGATAAAAGTCGCCAATTCCCTGGTCAGTTGGCTTCCAGGAGGACTGGGGATGGCAGCGGTCATTGCTTGCGGTCTGTTTGGCGCTATTTCAGGTTCAACGGTTGCAACGGTTGTGGCCCTGGGCGGTTTTATGATTCCAGCACTTCTGGAAAATGGTTATGATGAACAATACACACTGGGGCTGATGACAACATCGCCCAACCTGGGCGTGATTATCCCACCAAGTATCGGTATGATATTGTATAGCATGATCAGCAATGTTTCTCTGGAGGGTCTTTTTTTAACCGGTTTTATCCCTGGTTTGCTCATTATATTGGGTACCTGTTTATACACTTTTTTAATTTATCGAAACAATACAAGCATTGTTCGAAAACCTGTCCCACAATTCATGGATGTTTTAAAAGTGCTTAAAGAAGGCTTCTGGTCATTGATGCTGCCGGTGATTATTTTTGGCGGGATTTTCTCAGGGGCATTTACGGCCAACGAAGCTGCTGTGATAGCCTGTGTGTATGCCTTTATTGTCGAATTATTTATTCATAAATCCATCAAATTTTCTGATGTCAAAACAATCACAGTCAATTCTGCTGTGACATCTGCAACGCTGTTGATTATCGTTGCCGGTGCCACTTGTTTTGGCCGATATCTAACCTTTGAGAATATTCCTGGAAAAATTACCGAGGCTGTATTAGCCAGTATTCAATCACCCATTGTCTTTTTATTTGCTATCAATATTATGTTGCTCTTGATTGGTATGTTTATGGATATCATTTCTGCGACCTTAATTTTAGGACCGGTTTTTCTGCCCATGCTTGATGCTTTTCATATCGATCCCATGCATTTCGGTTTGATTATGACAGTCAATCTAGCGATCGGTTATTGCACCCCTCCTATGGGAGTCAGTCTATACATTACCGGTGCAATCGGTAAACGCGATTTGATCTTTGTTTCAAAGTCAGTTATTCCGTTTTTAATTATTCAAGTGTTTGTTTTGCTCCTTATGACCTATTTGCCGGATATTGTATTGGCATTGCCTAAAATGATGGGATTTGTTTATTGATATTCATCTCCTCTAAAAAGTAGTTAACACTTTCAGAGTTCGCAAAGATATTAAGCGCATCAATCCTGTTGATGCGCTTTTTTTGATTTTTCTACAGGCTAGTACAATTTGTTGTACCAGAAATTTATGCTATTTCAGTTTCAGGGCCTGTTTTTCTTCATATGTCTTCATTAACAAATCAAGCCAATCTTTTGTTTGAGCCTGTCCTGTCAATATCTCATATGGCGTCTTTCCTTTTCTTTTTCCTGCATTATATCGACGGTGTGTTTATAAAATTTTGATGTTTAAAAAAATTGTAATGAAAATAAAAAAATGCTAATAATCTAC
>PEAL01000190.1 GCA_002753725.1 Deltaproteobacteria bacterium | reverse complement strand
CAATATCATCTATACGATAGATAATTCCAGCCCCAATGCCGACTAAAAAAAGTGCCAATAGAAAAGGAATGTTAAAAAGCGTCTGAACAATGGATTCAAAACGGTTATTATCACCAGCGGATTGGGTGGCAGACGACACTGTTTTGTTGATGTCATGCCCCGCCAGATACTTATTAAAGGCCACAAAAAAAATTCCCATTAAAAACGTGATCACAACAGGCGTTAAAAACGCCAGCAAGAAATAGACACGCCAGGGGAAGGGAATATCTACCGGGCCAAACCGATCATAATCTTGTGTTCCCAATTGATAAAACCAGCAAAAAATCAAAATGCATATTTCCATGAGCCCCATGAAAATAAGATATTGCTTTAATATGGATTTACGTTCCATATCAGAAAACAAATGGGAAAGGGTTTTAGGGGATGTATTGTCATTATGTTTCATTGTCAGACTCTTAAGTATAAATCCAGTCAAGTTAAAAAAATAAAAAACCTTATCAAAATAAGGCATTGGGGTCAATCTCTTAAATGCATCACCAGACGAAATCCCAAATCGGAACTTCTCCGCGCAATGGAAGCGACATAATCTCGATTTGCACAGCGTACAAATTTAGGCCGACTGTACCAGCTCCCCCCACGAATGACGACCGGGGTTCGATCATCGGTCACACGCATGGATCGTTTTGGATGAAAGTAAGCCTGATGGTCATAGGGTTCCAGACACCACTCCCAGACATTGCCCAGGGTATCAAACAATCCAAATCCATTGGGTTTGAGGCTGGCTACCGGTGCTGTAAAAGCAAATGTATCATTGCAAGGGTGCACTGTCCAGGCCCGATACGTTTGTTGTATTGTTTGATCCGCAATATTGGCGTACTCGCATGTTTTTTGGATGTCATCGCCAAAAAAGCGGGATTGTTCTGTGTTTGCCCGACAGGCAAATTCCCATTGCGCTTCTGTTGGAAGTGAAAACTGACGCTGCAAGCCAGACAGAAATCGCGCCATAACCATTGCATCTTGATAGCTGACATGAACCACAGGATGCTGCTTTGTCTGAGAAAAACCTGGATTTTTCCAGTGATACCCACTGCGTTTTTTCCAATGGCCATCATATCCCCAGGAAAATCCTTCAGTTTCAGCCTGTGTTTGGTAACCTGTCTCCTTAATAAACCTCTGAAACTGAAAAACAGTAATTTCCATTTTACTGATCCAGAATGAATCCAGGCAAACAGAATGGACAGGACTTTCATCATCCCCTCGGTCGAGTTCATGACGTGGACTGCCCATCTGGAAACATCCTTTGGGCAGTCGGACAAACTCTATATTTGTGATAGGTTCTGTCCAGGTGTCAAAGAATTGAGGAGAGACAATGGGAGCTTTGACAATACCTGTATTCTCAGGTACAGCAGGATGAATCAAGCGAAAAAAAATATACACCAAAACACTCACCCAGAAAATATATAAACTGATAAAAAATTTCTTTTTCATCATTCGCAATTAATTTCTTTTGCCAGATCCTGAACACGGTTGAAAATATCATCACGGGTCTTGCGCATCATCGCAATGGGTTGTCGTGCTGGATCATCCAATGCCCAGTCAAGACGTTGTACGCCCGGAATAATAGGACAGGCATCCTCACCACAACCCATTGTGACAATCATATCGGGTTGAACATGCTGAATCGCTGTTTCTATGGATTGAGGTTTGATAAATCCCATATCAATCCCTGATTCATTCATCACCTGTTCCATATCTGGATGAATTGCTTCTACCGGTTGGCTGCCACCACAGATCGCTTCAATCGTATCTCCTGCATAATAATGGGCAAATGCAGCAGCTATTTGACTTCGGCAGGCATTTTCTCGACAGGCGAACAAAACTTTTTTGCGTTTCATAAAAGGGGTTAACAGTTCCTGTGCGATATTTTGAGCATCAGAAATAGCTGTTGGGTGTGCTTGTAAATCTCCGGGGGCTTCAATTTTTCGATATGTCAACGCTCCTGCATTGGTTGCACCGACAGCATCATAAAAATACTTTGCAGTGGCAAGGGTTCCTTGAAATAAATTTTGTCCTTTTGTTGCCCCAAGTGCCAGGAGCAAGCCCTTTCGAAATTTTCTTCGAGGGTCTTCCAGGTTTAATCGATATTTTCGGGCCCAAAATGTTTGTGAACGATCAATAAATGCTTTCAATGGTGCTGTCACATTATAGAAAAAAATTGGGCTGGCCAAAACAATGATGTCCGCACGTCGAAGCAATGGATAGATTTCATTTTGCATATCATCATTGATTGAGCAGAATCCATTTTTTTCACATATACCACATTCAATGCAAGGCTGAATGTGTGTTTTATATGCATTCACAACAATGGTCTCTGCACCCGTTTTTTGCGCTGTATCCATGAATGCAGAAAGTAACGCTTTTGTATTGCCTTTTTCCCGGGGACTCCCCTGTATACCAAGAACAAGCATGTGCACCTCCAAAATTTTTGATACATAGCAAATGCATTCTCTTTAGTCAATTACACTATATCGCTTGACGCTATAAGCGATTTCATTTAAAAACAGGTTAGATTTGTTATCTTGAGTAAAGGATTGACGATGAAAGCAACAAAGCGAAATGTGTATCTTCACATGAAAAGCCTTGAATCAGCAAAAGAGCTATGGATGAGTCATTTTTCTGAAACAAGCCTTCGTACAGGAACAGAAACGATTGCCACGGCCGATGCTATCGAGCGTATTTTGTCAGAACCAGTATTTGCACGACTGTCATCACCCAATTATCACGCTGCTGCAATGGATGGTATTGCTGTTTTAGCGGAAGATACCTATGGGGCTCATGTGGATCATCCCATTCAGTTAACACTTGGAGAAAATACTTTTTTTGTCAATACAGGGAATGTCTTACCGGAAAAAACCGATGCGGTGATTATGATTGAAAATGTAACTCGGGGGGATCATGCGCAGGTCATTATTGAATCACCCGCCATCCCCTGGCAGCATGTCAGAAAGATGGGCGAAGATATTGTTGCCACTGAAATGCTTTTTCCTCAAAATCATACCATCACACCTTCTTGCATTGGCGCCATGCTCTCCGGTGGTGTTTTTCAAGTTTGTGTTCGAAAAACACCAAACATTTTAATTGTTCCGACAGGCTCAGAGCTTATTGACTGGCAATCAGTGCATCCAGATCAGGCGCCTGAAAAGGGAACGATTATTGAATCCAACGGCACAATGCTGAAATATTTTGTTCAGGAATGTGGATGCCATGCAACACGACATGATAGTGTACCGGATGACGTTGACCATATTCAACACATCCTTTTAAAAGCGGTTCAAACATTTGATATGATTCTTCTTGTGGGAGGATCATCTGCCGGTGAATCGGACTATACCCGTTCCATTATTGAAAATGCTGGAAATGTTCTGTTGCATGGTGTCACTATTATGCCTGGAAAACCGGTTATTTTGGGTGATGTTCACCAGACGCCGATTGTTGGAATCCCTGGTTATCCGGTATCTGCCATTGTTATTTTTGATCAATTTATCCGGCCAATGCTTTATCACATGTTGGGTGTCCCTGAACCCAAACGAAAAAAAATACCTGTTCAGCTCACGCGAAATATGCCATCAAAGCTCGGTATCGAAGAGTTCATTCGTGTCAAACTTGGAAAAGTGGGAGATACTGTTTTGGCATCGGCTTTACCGCGTGGCGCAGGGGCTATCACAACATTTACTCAGGCGGATGGCATTATCAGAATCCCTCGTCATTCTGAAGGTTTAAAATCTCAGGATATTGTTTATGCAGAATTGCTTCATCCTGAGATGAGTATTGAAAATACCATTATGCTCGTGGGAAGTCATGATAATTCTTTGGATATTTTATCGGATTGCATCTGTCAAAAATATCCTGGCATTAAATTGGCATCCACTCATGTTGGAAGCCTGGGAGGATTGCTGGCATTAAAACGCGGTTCCTGCCATATGGCGGGCAGTCACTTGCTGGATGCAGAGGATGGCTCATACAATGTCCGTTATATTCAAAAATATTTGAACAATACGCCCGTAAAGTGTATGCATCTGGTCATGAGAGAACAGGGCATGATTGTTTTACCGGGTAATCCTAAAAATATAAAAAGTATAAAAGATTTAAAAAGAAACGATGTTCGATTGATCAACAGGCAGGCAGGCTCAGGCACGCGTGTTCTTCTGGATTATTTATTGCAGAAGTATTCCATTCAGCCCATTGATATTTTAGGGTATGACAGAGATGAGTATACGCATATGGGCGTTGCTGTCAATGTTCTCAGTGGCATGGCAGATGTTGGTATCGGTATTTTATCAGCAGCAAATGCCCTTAAAATGGATTTCATTCCAATTGTGCAAGAGCAATATGATCTTGTCATTCCAACTGTTTATTGGGATACACCCATGATTCAGGCGTTGGTTTCAGTTGTGAGATGGGAAACCTTTCAAAACCGTGTTCAAACTTTGGGTGGGTATCATACGGATAAAACTGGACAGATCATCGATCAATCGCGTTAATTTTTCGAGCGTCTTTAAGATTAATTTATAATAAAAGGTAGTCGTCGATGAAATTTTTTTCAAAACAACACTGCTTTATTTTGTTCGTTGTGTTTATCGTACTTTTAATATCCAATATGCCACCGGCATATGCCAAGCGGGACAAATATATTGTTCGAATTGCCACCCTCGCCCCGAAAGCGGTGGGTTGGGCCAAGCATATTCGGGAAATAATTATTCCAGGGGTGCGACGGGCAACTGACCACGAAGTCAAGTTAAAATTTTATTGGAATGGTACGTTGGGTGAAGAAGAAGATTATGTTCGGTTAATGAAAGAGGGTAAACTGGATGGTGCGGCATTTTCTGCTCATGGGACATTGCTTGCTTGTCCGGAAATGGCTGTTCTGGAGCTTCCCTTTTTATTTCAAAACTATGATGAAGTGGATTATATTCGTTTAAAAATGATCAAGGAATTCGATGAAATTATTGAAAAAAATGGTTTTAAAATGATTTTTTGGACAGACCAGGACTTTGATCAGATATACTCCACCAAATACCCCTTGACCCGAATTGAAGATTTTCAAAAAGCGACCTTTGTATCCTGTTTTGGTTCATTGGAAAAAGCTGTGTTGGAATCATTTGGTGTTAATCCTGTCGTACGAACCATCAAGCAAGGATCGACTGAGATTCGCAGTGATAAAATGAACGCATTTATTGGACCCGCCTTATGGGTCGTGGGCAGCCAGATTTATAATAAAGTCAAGTATATCAATCCTATGAAAATTCGCTATTCACCATCAACCTCCCTCATTTCTCTGGATGCCTGGAATCGTATTCCTGAAAAATATCGAAAAAAAATTCAGCGCTTCAGAGATCATGAAATGGTCGAATTTTGTAAGAAAAACCGTCAAGATAGCATGAGAGCTTATCAGGCCATGGTCAAATATGGCGCAAAAGTAACCACTATGGAGCCTGAAGATTTTAAGCAGATTCAAGATCGCTGTCGTTCACTATGGTATCGTCTTGCAGGAAAACTGTATGATATAAAAACCCTTGAAAAATTACTTGACCATTTAAAAGAATATCGTGCCAGAGTGGAACGAATCAAATCCTGGAAATTGCCAGATTAATTTTTATTTTAGGAAGGCGAAGTAAACAAATCTTTGCCAATCCAACAAAAAATGGATGGGTTGATTTTGCATCGTTCCCATGTGGTACATGGGAACGATGGTGTAAAAGCATGTTATACTGAAAAAAAATAAAGTTGGACCAATGGATAAGTTTATATTAATATTCTTTAGCCATATTTCTTGCTGGGACACTCACAGGAACACCTTCATAGGGTGTTCTTCTTGTTGATTTTTGAGATTCAACCTCTCTTAATGATTTTAAAACATCAATGCTGCTTTTTAATCCTTTGATATACTTTGCCATATGGATTGCAGCACCAGCCATTTGCGCAAGCGCATTAACAAAATTAACATCATCCAAAGTAAATTCCCATGGGGTAGCTGTATACACACGCATTGCGCCGACCAAAGATCCGCCAAAAACAATTGGCACAGAAAGAAGCGATGTAATGCCCTCCTTGTTCGCCTCTGATGGATACTGAATTCTTGGATCATCATTGACATCATAAATGGCGACAGGACCATCTTCCAGGGATTGTGCAATTGAACGCATCGCACTAATAGGGCCTTTGTTAATGTATTCCTTACTTAATCCAAACGATGCAGCCAATTCTAACTCATCGGTTTTACGATTAAATAAAAATAAGGCACACCCTTTAACATCAAGGGCAGTCTTGATACCTTCGGTGGTCATGAGTGCAATTTCCGATGGATCTTTTGAATGTGAAATTGCTTTCATAATCCGAAGCATTGTCTCGTAATTGATAAGCTGTTTTTTCATAGATACCTCCTTATAAATAGTTATATTTAGCAATCACGAATAAATAATTGTCCCATTATTCACTCGAGATTCATCAACTGCTTTGAGGTTAAAATGTTCTTTTCTATTTTATCAGCTCTATTACGTTCAGCTCTAATTTTTTTTTATGACAAATTCATTTTTGATTGTTAGTGGATTATGGGGAATTTGTCAAATTTAAATCTTTAACCGCGATGTTGTCTTCTTTTGTTTTTTTTCGCATGCGTGATCAACGGTTTCTGTCCTTTTTCATGAAAGCTAACAACGATTTTTTCTGCTTTATCAACAGGAACCGTTAAAAATGTGAATTTATCCATCACCTGAATATCTCTGATCTGTTTTGACTTAACAGGAACCCTGCTCATAATAAGATCAATCAGTTTTTTATGATTAATTTTGTCTTTTTTCCCAAGTGCAACAAAAAGCCTTGCTTGATCTTGTTTGTTTATTGGTTTCCCTCTATTGATGACATCATTGATTTCACCATAAGCATCAGGGTTGAGTTCATTCTCAAAACTGTATTTCAGTAAAGCCGCTAATATATCGGTTGAGTGATTATGTTCAAGCAATGTTTCAGCCCATTGATGATATTTTGTATCTGTATCGTCTTTAAGAATTGTTGTCAGTACATCGTAGATCTTTTTCTTTTTTGCCTGAATGATATCTTTTACTTGCGGTATTTTTGATCTCTTAATATCCGCTTTGGCAATCCGTTGAATGAACATCAGTCGGCTATATTCATTGGGCGTGATAAATGTAATAGCGATACCTTCATTGCCAGCTCTTCCAGTGCGACCAATTCTATGAACATAAGATTCTGGATCCTGGGGTAAAGAATAGTTGATAACGTGGGAGAGATTATTAACATCTAATCCCCGTGCAGCAACATCTGTTGCAATAAGAAGATTGACATGGTGTTTCTTAAATTTTTCAAGGGTTCTTTCTCGGTGCGCCTGTGAGATATCTCCATGAATCGCTTCTGCATCATATCCCCTATTCATCAAATGAGATAAAACATAATCAACATCATTTTTGGTTCTACAGAAAACAATACCATAAAAATCATCAACAATATCAATGATTCTGCACAACGCCTCAAATTTGTCAGAGGCTTGTACTTCAAAGTAAACCTGTTCGGTCAAATTGGGTGTCAGTTGCTTTTTTTTGACCGTAAGCAACTCATAATTATCCATGTATTTGCGAGCAAGGTCTTTGATTTTTTGGGGAATTGTCGCAGAAAACAATAACGTTCTTTTGGAAGAATTTGTATATTTCATAATTTCTTCCATATCTTCGATAAATCCCATATTTAGCATTTCATCAGCTTCATCAAGTATCAGATGCTCAATCTCTAAAATTTTGAGTGTCTTTCTTTTAAGATGGTCGATAACCCTTCCCGGAGTTCCTACAACAATATGCACACCTTTTCTCAGTCTGCGCAACTGATGATCAATGGCTTGACCACCATATATTGGTAATATTTGTAAGTTTTTATCTCCTCGAAGTGAGTAAATTTCTTCTGATACCTGAATGGCTAATTCTCGTGTAGGAACAAGAATCAGCGCCTGAACATTTTTTGAATGCATGTCAATCATTTCTATCAGAGGTAATCCAAATGCAGCGGTTTTTCCCGTACCTGTCTGGGCCTGAGCGATGATATTTGTATCATCTTTTAACATCACGGGAATGGTCATGATTTGAATTTCGGTAGGCTCTTCAAAACCTTTTTTATTAATTGCATTCATTGCATTTGGTGAAAGCCCAAGGTCGTTAAATGTCTTTTTGACGGTCATATATTTCTCTTTTCATAATTATAACGATTTGTTTTTTCAGGCTTGAGATAGATTTAAAAACAGGTAGGTTAAAAAACAGAGATGTATTTATTTTTTTTAATCCGCTAATCTTAATTCTGCAAAATTTTAATTTAAAAAAATCTGATTCAGACAATTAGGAATGAACAGTGATCGCCGGCATCCCTAAACTGCTGAATACGCCCTTAGGAACCAAAATTTAATATCGTTCCCATATACCCCCATATTTGGGTGCTATAATGGGAACGGTATTAAATTTTGGTTCCTTATAAAATCGTTGTTGATTAATAACACTATAACCATTTTTTATACCAGGTCAAATATCCGTGTTAAGATTCTTTCTTTTTTGAGAAAATACATCTGTTTGGTACTGTCATGGCTATCTCATGGGATATCAATGCTCAGGCATCGTGCGTGATATGTTTATGGTCATGATGATGCGGGTGCGCATGCCGATGTCGATGTATTTTTTCACCTGGAAAAATTTTTCCGTTCTCCATTGTAAAAATCATCGTGGTGGTATCATAGAGAAAATCGTTTTCATGAGAAATGACAAGATAAGAAAGATCGAGATTCGCTAAGACATCGATTAATCGGTTTTTTGTTTTTTCATCCAGTCCGGTGTTGGGTTCATCAAGCAAGAGAACGTCAGGTTTCATCGCAAGAACTGTTGCCAGGGCAACCATTCGTTTTTCCCCGCCTGACAATTTGTATGTTATTCTTTCTTCAAAACCATTCAAACCCAGGTCACTCAAAGTATCCATTGCAATTGTTTTTGCTTCTTCAGGGCTTTTCCCAAGGTTGAGCGGCCCAAAAGCAACATCTTCCAAAACAGTCGGACTGAAAAGCTGGTCATCAGAATCCTGAAAAAGCAAGCCGATCCTTCTTCGGACTTTTTCAAAATCTTTTTCAGTACTTACCGGTTCTCCAAAAATTTCAATTTTACCTTTGTCTGGTTTTACAAGTCCCATGATAATAGAAAACAGCGTTGTTTTTCCACTGCCATTTGGCGCCATCACACCAATGCGGTTTCCAGAATATAGTTTTAAACTCAGTTGATCAATGACAGGGGTATCACTGCCGGGATAGGTGTAGGTAATATTTTCAAGGTTTATCATTAAATTTTTTTCAGAATTCATATCAAGAATACTCCAGAATTAAAAGACCCAAAACAATCGTGGTCATCAATAATCCAAAAAGAATATTTTGACCACCGGATGGAAAATGATTCAAGGTGTAAAATTTTCCTTTAAAGCCACGGCACAGCATGGCTTGATGGACACGTTCTGCTCTGATGGAAGCTCTGAAAAACAGCATGCCAATCAAGTACGCACAGGTTTTATAAGAATGGATATTGGTTCCAGGTTTAAAACATCTGATTTTGATTGCTTTCTGAAGGCATTGATATTCAGCTTCTATGACAAAAATGTACCGGTATGTCATGAGCAGAAGATAAACAAGTTTATCTGGTAACCGCAGGCGATGCAATGCATGTCCAAGGGTAACAATAGTCATACTGGTGATGAGTGCCATAAAGATAAGTAGAATAGCGATTGATTTAATTGTCATCTGAGCTGAAAGCATCACCCCCTGGCGTGTAATGGTGATCGGTCCGAGATGATAAAGGGCCTCGCCTTCAAATGTCAAAGGAAGTGTCGCCCAGATAAGCAATAAAAAACCAAAAACAACGGTGAGTCGTTTGATTACCGCTTTTATATTTAATCGCGCAAGACCAACAAGAACCATCGAAAAAAAAAGGCCGGTGACCAATGCAGGAAACTGGTTTGAAATTGCTATCGTTAAAGAAAATATAACAAAAAAAACAATTCTATACCTG
>PEAL01000189.1 GCA_002753725.1 Deltaproteobacteria bacterium | reverse complement strand
AATCAACGAAACCCTTCAAAAAGTACCGAAAATGGTTCTGGGTGTTGAAAAGGCAGCGGAAGCGCTCAAGAATGATCAGCAGCTCGCTGTTGAATCTCATACAATAGCAGTGGAAAAGAACAAGCGAAAAATTCTGTACAATGTGTTCGAGGCACGACATCCTGATGGTCAAGCTGCTGGATGGGTAGCCAAAGCTATCGGACAGGGGTATGCGGATAAAATTGAATTGCTTTTGGGGATTGATCCTGCCCTTACAACCATCACGGGTTTATTCGTGCTGGGGCAAAAGGAAACGCCTGGACTGGGAAATAAAATTATTACCGATGACTGGCGGAAGCAATTTTTGAATAAAAACACAAAAACCCCGCTGTCAGTAACCAAAGAAGGTGCGAAGGCAGCACATGAAATCGATTCTATAACCGGTGCAACCATTTCATCGCGAGCAGTATGTTCGATTATCAACACAACTGTCAAAGATTTGCGAGCGCCCTTATTAGAACGTACAAAATAATCAGTGTTCATTTCCCGGGGCGAAAAGGCTTTTTGCCAGATTTCGCCTGTTGATAACAGAAAGAGCATGATTTAGTATAAAAATCATGACATATATTGTTTTTAAGAGAGGATAATCCAACATGGCAGATGCACCAACTCCCCTCGAGCGGTTTGTACAGGGTATTTTGCCTGAGAACCCGGTTTATCGACAAGTGCTGGGCTTATGTCCGACACTGGCTGTGACCAATGGCTTGAATGCCGCCATGACAATGGCTGCCGCAGTGGCTTTTGTGCTATTTTGTGCTAATATTATCACGAGCTTGATTCGAGATCTGTTAAAGCCGCATTTGCGTATTGTCATATTTACCCTGACCATTGCAACCTTTGTAACCATTGCCGACCGTTTTTTGGCGGCATATATGTATCAAATGAGTAAAACCCTCGGCCCCTATATTCCATTAATAATCGTCAATTGCTTGATTATTTGCCGATGTGAAGTTTGTGCATCCAAGCAATCACCGATTCACGCCGGTGCGGATGCCCTTGGACAATCCATTGGATTTGGCCTGGCATTGGGTAGCATTGCTGCGGTTCGAGAAATATTGGGAACAGGCATGCTATTTGGTATTCGCGTATTACCGGAAATTTGGCCGGACTGGGTTGTCATGGTCTTACCGCCGGGTGCTTTTTTAACACTGGGATTGCTTTTGGGTGCTGTTAACTGGTACGCCATGCGTCAGCAAGAACAGTAAATCGTTTGAACAGATAATCAGAGGTACTTATGAACTACGTGGTTGATATATTGTTGATTGCCGTTAGCGCAGCGTTAATCAATAATTTCGTTTTGTATTATTTTGTGGGTATTTGTCCGTTTATCGGCGTTTCCCGAAAAGTGGATATGGCCTTTGGTATGGGGTGCGCAGTTACGTTTGTTATTTCTATTGCAGCTTTTTTGAGCTGGACAATTACCACATACATTCTTAAACCCGGCGCTCCCTTATCTCAATGGGTGGCTGGTATGTTTGTTTCACCGGAAATGGCAGCATCCATTGATTTAACAATACTGTGCTATATTGTCTACATTTTTGCCATTGCTTCATCCGTTCAATTTGTTGAAATGTATGTGCGCAAATTTTTTCCAGCCCTTTACAAATCATTTGGTGTCTTTTTACCGCTTATTACGACAAACTGTGCCATACTTTTTGCCTGTCTGACCATTATGAGCAATGTTGCAGGGGTAGACAATCCTGCAGATGCCTGGGATCTGGGACGTTCGTTAACCCTTGCTGTTTTTGGTGGTGTAGGATTTACCATTGCTATCGTGATTATGGCCGGTATTCGTGAAGAACTGGACTTATGTGATATTCCAAAACCTCTTGAAGGTGCAGCCATCACGCTGGTGGTCGCCGGTATTTTAGCACTGGCTTTCATGGGCTTTACAGGAGTTGATTCTGGATTGAAAAAAGCACTGACACCCAAAACATCAGAAATGGTCCAGGCTCAGGTGGTGAGACAACAAGACCAACTGGCAACAATCGCACTATCAAGTAATCCTGTTGGGATGCACAGATAAAAAGAGTTGATCAATAAATTATAACCGCTTCGCTCACAGATTATATCATATGAGTCGAACGTTATACGATAATAGATTTTTGAATACATTTTGGGGGTTATCAATGACCTGGGTAACAATCAGTCTTTCGGCCGGAACGTTAATCGGTATGGCCGTCATTATGACGTATATTTTGGGATGGGCCAACAAAGCCTTTCATGTTGAAGTCGATCCGAGAGTGGAGGCCATTAATGGAGCACTTCCTGGTGCTAACTGTGGTGGTTGTGGATATGTGGGGTGCGGTGAATATGCTGAAGCCGTAGCTTTAGACAATGCGGAAGTTAATTTGTGTACAGTTGGTGGTTCGGGATGTGCTGCGGATATTGCCAGTATCATGGGGGTTGATGTTGTAGACAGTCTTCCCTACCGGCCTATTGTCCATTGTGGGGCACATTATCCAGAACGTTTACAACGAAATGAATATCGTGGTGAACAACATTGTCAGACAGCCAATATTGTTGCAGGCGTCCAGGGATGCACATACGGATGTCTTGGTTTTGGCGATTGTGTGAACGCCTGTAAATATAATGCCATCCATGTGGTTGATGGACTTGCTACTGTCGATTACAATAAATGTATTGGTTGTGGCGCTTGTGCCAAAGTTTGTCCACGAAATATTATATCGATGGTTCCTTTCCGCTACGAACAAATGCTTGCTGTTACCTGTTCAAACAAGGATTTTGGTAAAGAAGTCAAAAATGTTTGTACCGTGGGATGTATTGGCTGTAAAGCCTGTCAACGTAACAGCGACTTTTTCACCGTTGAAAATAATTTATCTACAGTAAATTATGATACTTATGAATCGTTGAAAGATGATGGCGTTGAAAAATTGAAAAAAGCCATTGATAAATGCCCGCGTAAAGGGATTGTCTTAATGGGAAAACCTACTGAAAGCGATATTTTATCCTTAATGAATGAAGATATTCCCAAAATCGCTGAACCTGATTTTAAAACCACTGTTGATGATACGGAGTGGCGGGGTTAGATATAGATACAAGATTTATTAAATTTTAAAACCAGATTATAGCAATATCGTATTGCTGTAATCTGGTTTTTTTAATGCCGCCTTGCGATTTGCATTAAAGATTCCTTCCTCTATAAGGAATACTCGAAAAATAAGTTCCCCATTTTAGATTGGAGTCCTAAAGCTTTAGCTTTGGGAGTGCCTTAGGAATCACGATTAAATAACTTTTCTGTGAGTCCCAAAGCTAAAGCTTTGGGACTCCATCCAAGGGACAAGGAATTTCCAAAGCTAAAGCTTTAGGACTCCACCCAAAATGGGGAACTTATTTTTCGAGCATTCCAAAGCATTTCTAAACGTCTACGCGCCTGTCCAAAAATCCCTGAATGATATGATTGACAGCCTCATCATAGGTCAGTCCCAGGCTCATGAGTTTCATGAGTTGGTCATCGGCAATTTTTCCAATGGATGCTTCGTGAGTCAATTCGGCATCAGGATGCCGTGCTTTTAAAGATGGAACTGTATCGCTGGTTCCATTGTCCAGAATAATCGCATCACATTCAATATGTCCATAACACTTGTTATTGGCTTCCATGCTTGCTATAAAATCTTGCTTTGAATCCCCTTTGATTACTGATCGAGCAATCAGATTGGCGGAACTGTCTTTTCCATTTAGAACAATTTGATTGGTTGAGTTTGCGATCTGTGTATCTTCTGTTAAAACATTCTCTTTGATTAACAGGCTTGCGCCATCTTCCAAAATAGCTTCATTGACACGCTGTGCTGTATCCACACCACCGATTTGTTCAAGGATCATTTCTGCATAGGCATTTTGTTTTAATAAAACCTTTGTTGTAGGATTGAGTGTCCGCTGGCCTTTCCCCTTGCCAAAAGCATAATGTTTTTCAATATAGGTCATTCTGGCGTTTGCATGAACTGTAAAGTCATGAATACCTTCGTGGCCCTCTTTTTTATCGCTCCCGCAATGAATTCCACATCCGGCAATAATCGTCACATCGGCATTTTCGCCAATAATGAATGAATTGTAAACAACATCGTGCAGTCCAGCCTCTGACAGTATGACCGGAATATGAACAGACTCATTTTGCGTGTTTGGCGCAACAGAAATAATAATGCCTGTGCCTTCAGCATTGGTTTCGATATTGATATTTGCTGATATCTTTCGCCCCAGAAGCTTTCCATTTTTTCGAATATTATATGCCCCTTTTGGAAGACCTTCCAGGTCGGCGACGGTTTTTAATAATTCTTTATCTAAAGCATCTAACATCGTTTTCTCCTTCACAAAGGTCGGGTAATGTACAGGTACTCAAGTCGGTGAGCAGATGGATGGCACCATCAAGATCGCCTTCATATACAAATTTTCCTTTTTTTAGAATCAATATGGTATCCGCTGCTTCTAAAAAATTCTTGTTGTGACTGACAACGATGGTTGTGGTCTGATGATTTTTTTGTTCCTTTTTTAAAAGATCAATCATTGGGCCAATGGTCCATAAATCAATACCAGTGTCAGGTTCGTCGTATATGGCAAGTTTTGGATTTCTGGCGATGGTTGTCGCCAGCTCAATTTTTTTTATTTCACCGCCTGATAATTTGGCATCCACCGATTTTTCAAGAAAATCCAACGAGCAAATACCCACACGGGCAACAATTTTTTGAAGTACAGATTCATCATCTGTTTCTGCCGCAATACTTAATAATTGACGAAACGAGATGCCTTTAAAACGGGCTGGATTTTGAAAACTGTATGCAATCCCACTTTTTGCGCGATCTGTGATAGACAGATCCGTTATATCATTGCCTTCAAAAACAATACGTCCTGAAGTTACAGGGTTAATCCCCATTATTACCTTCGCCAGACTTGTCTTGCCACTTCCGTTTGGCCCAGTAATGCCATAAAATTTACCGTGTTCAAAGGTATAGTTGAACCGATCAAGAATTGTCTTTTGACCTGATGCTCCTGGATCGGTATTCTCCACAGTAAAGGTCAGGTCTTTTATTTGAAGCATTGTACACCTTCCTTTTCATTTGTATCAATTGCATGATGAACGATACGCGTTAGCCAGGGTTTGTATTTATCTTTTATTGTTCGCGGATTTCACAATGATCGTACGTTTATGTTTTTTGGGTTCTTACCCGGCTAATCCCCACGCGGGTAACAAAGCGATTGGCCGACTTTTTGGGGATGTGTCCTCCAATGACTTCAAGTATAATAAATTTAAAAATTATGCAACCTTATTGCCGGAGCAAAAGTTTATTCTCATTTTTTAAACCAATTATTTCACCGGCTATTTGGGTTACACTAAAATCATATTTGACACTGTCAACGACAAGAGTATAAAAAGTATGGATTCTAATTTACAGCATCGACTTTTTGGGATGCGCCCTTGATTAATTATGCTTTGAAATTAGCAATGTCACATGCTAATAAGTATTCTACCTCCCTGTGTGTGCAAAGATGCAAAGATGGCAAAGATGGGGTCAAACCTGAAATTGTGAATTATGAAATTATTAAATCGCAGGTAATACATGTAATCTCTAATTCACAATTCAAGGTTTGACCCATCTCCCATCTCCACAATTACTTGAAAGTGCATGAAATAAATGAACGATCATTTTATTAAAAAAAAACAAATTTGTAGCATGAATAATTATACAATACGTGTGATGAAAATTAGTTATTTTCTGTCACCTTTTATCATTATAACAAATACTTGTGATTTTTCGGGATTACCTCAAAGCTTGTTTCTTCAATTGTCGGCCATAAGCATTGCTTTTATGTGGTGGTGTGGCATTGTCAGGAAGCAAGAATTCAACATTAAAATGTCTCCGCTCTATCTCCCCGTAGGCTTATGGGTTTTATGGATCACCGTTTCTCTCATCGGCGCGACAAATCCATATGAAGGTATTTTAATTGCCAGGCAATGGTGGACAGGTAGTATTTTATTTTTTGTTTTATCTACCCTCAAATGGGAAAAAACAAAAACCCTTTTGCCGGTAATTTTTTGGTCTGGATGTGGTGTTGCGGTCATTGGTTTGATTCAATTTTTTCTGGATATTCAATGGATCCCTCAGGTAAGACCGCCTGCTTCGACATTTGGGCATAAAAATGTGGCCATTCATTATATAATGCTGACATTACCGGCAGGAATAGCTCTTTTTTTAACCACTCAGGATCGGCTTAGAAATGCTTGCTATGGATTTGGACTCTCGTTGATCCTTCTGTATATTTATACCACGTACACAAGGGCTGGATGGGTTGTAATGCTGGGTATGTTGGGTTGTTTATCTGTTTTGTTACTGTATGATTTAAAAAAAAGAATACGACCCGTCTGGTATTCAGGTAAAAGCGTTTCCTTGTTAGTGGGTATTATTTTTGGATTAATTCTTCTTAATGGGACTGACCATCAGAAAAATTTTAGCAATGCTATTCACCATATGGCTGGAGCAACACAATCTGTTTTTAAACACATATCTGATTCTGAAAATTCTGTTATAGATAATTCCTTCACCGGTCGATTAGAAGTGTGGATAAACAGTCTGGCTATGGTTAAAGAGTATCCTCTTACAGGTATCGGCGTTGGCAATTATCGCATTCATTTTCAACGGTATCAGAATCAGGTTGTCAAATGTTCATGGGTGGGTGAAATTTATCGTGTATTCAATGCGCATAATGATCATATCCAGTTTTTGGTTGAATTGGGTCTCATTGGATTTGGATTATGGTTGTTTTTATTGTGGCGTTTTTTTTGCACCATTTTTATTGCTTTACAACAAGATACAAAACCCGTTTCTCGTTATTTGTTATTCGGTCCCCTTCTTGCAGTCATTAACATTCTGATTAATGCCTGTTTTAGCTTTCCATTTCAAATGGCAATTCCACCTGTTTTATTTATGACTTACATAGGTATTGCTTGCAGCTGGTTCAATAATCATCCTGATATAACATTAAATATTCCCAAAAAAGCAGGATATGCTGTTGCATCATTTCTTTTCGTTTTATTTTTATTTGTATTGTATACTTCATATGCAATGATTCAATCAGACAGACATTTTTTAAAAGTAATTGTTGCCGAACGGCTCAACCAATGGCCATTGGTTCTTTCAGAGTCACAAAAGGTAGTGACATATAATCCTTACAATAAAGAAATTTATTCTTTTATTGGCAGGGCTGAACTGGAAAGCAATCAACCTCAAAAAGCCCTTGTATCTTTTGATCGTGTCTTGAGTGATTATCCATACCACATTAATTGCCTGGCAAACAAAGGAATGGCTCTCATGAAAACAAACAAACCAGACGTTGCTGTTTCATATTTCAAGCAGGCGTTGCATTATTTACCGGTATTGATTAAACTTAGAAAAATTCTGGTTAATCTGTATATTGCGAATAATTACTTTAATGAAGATCTTATCCATGAATTAACCATCATACAAAACCATGAACCCGATAACATCGATGTACGTTCTCATCTGGCTGTTGCATATATGAAGATATCAAAATTTTCCGATGCCATAACTATATTCAAAAGCATCCTTCAAAAACAACCTGATCATACAATATCCAATACTTATATGGCGTTAATTTGTTTAAATTCTGGGGATATTTCTTCAGCAGAAAAATTTTATCAAAATATTCAGTTGAATGATCAGGTTAAACCTCAATTATTATTTATTATGGCCAGATTGGCGCTTGAATTGAATAAACCTGAAGCACCTGATTATTTTATCCGTGCGTCACAGAAAGATATTATCACTCTGTCACAACTGTTTGATCTGGCCAATGCATATAAAAATAAAAAACGATCAGACGAGGCAATCAAGGCTTACCAGATATTAATTTATATCCAGCCATCACATGCAGGAGCACATAATAATCTGGGTAATCTTTATCGGGATAATCATTTGCCACAACAAGCCTTTAAAGAATATCTGGCGGCAGTAACATGTGAGCCTCAAAATGCTATTTTTCATTTTAATGCTGGATTGATGGCTATTCCATTAAAAGATTTTCAAACTGCAGAAAAAGCATTCAAGAAAGCTGTTGAATTAAAGCCTGACTGGGCATTGGCCCACAAAAATCTGGCTGTGTTGCTATATGAGAATCAAAAAAAGTATTCAGAAGCCATGTATCATTTTTCAAAAGCCCTTAATCTGGATCCTTTGATAGAAAATCATGAAAATATTCGTTCGATTTTAACCCGCCATACTCAAATCTTGAACCCATATCGTCAATCAATGGGAGGAAAGCAATGAAATATTTATTCGTCAATCGCTATCTTTGTGTACCCATACTTATTATTTGTATTTATCTATTTCCATCACAGATAAATGCAAGTAATTTAACAACGATGGGATCCTTTGATGTCAGACAATTAAACGCACAAAAGATATCATTGTTATCCGTCAGCGGCACAGCTTTGGATGTCAGCGGGCATTCTTTGTTGTCTGGTAATTTGGATGTTACAGGAACACTGACAGCCGGTTCATTTGATATTTCCTCCATCGTTTTGACTGATGGCACACCATTGACCTATCCATTAGATGTTTCAGGAAACACGAGACTTTATCAGCCAAACAGCAGCTCAGGGCATGCTCTCAGTGTTACCGGTGAAACTTACATGGAAGGTAATGTTGATGTCTCAGGAACAACCCATTTGATACCCAAATATTCATGGGAAAATGCGCTGGATGTCAGTGGTAATTCATTAATGTCCGGTAATTTAAATGTTACTGGCACATTGACTGCTGGCTCATTTGACGTGACATTGCTTGATTTAACATCTCTTGAAGTTACCAATGGTATGCCATTGACCTATCCATTAGATGTTTCAGGAAACACGAGACTTTATCAGCCAAACAGCAGCTCAGGGCATGCTCTCAGTGTTACCGGTGAAACTTACATGGAAGGTAATGTTGATGTATCTGGAACAACCCATTTGATACCCAAATATTCATGGGAAAATGCGCTGGATGTCAGTGGTAATTCGTTAATGTCCGGTAATTTAAATGTTACTGGCACATTGACCGCCGGCTCATTTGATGTGACAGTGCTTGATTTAACATCTCTTGAAGTTACCAATGGCATACCATTTACCTATCCATTAGATGTTTCAGGAAACACGAGACTTTATCAGCCAAACAGCAGCTCAGGGCATGCTCTCAGTGTTACCGGTGAAACTTACATGGAAGGTAATGTTGATGTCTCAGGAACAACCCATTTGATACCCAAATATTCATGGGAAAATGCGCTGGATGTCAGTGGTAATTCGTTAATGTCCGGTAATTTAAATGTTACTGGCACATTGACTGCTGGCTCATTTGACGTGACATTGCTTGATTTAACATCTCTTGAAGTTACCAATGGCATACCATTTACCTATCCATTAGATGTTTCAGGAAACACGAGACTTTATCAGCCAAACAGCAGTTCAGGGCATGCTCTCAGTGTTACCGGTGAAACTTACATGGAAGGTAATGTTGATGTCTCAGGAACAACCCATTTGATACCCAAATATTCATGGGAAAATGCGCTGGATGTCAGTGGTAATTCATTAATGTCCGGTAATTTAAATGTTACTGGCACATTGACTGCTGGCTCATTTGACGTGACATTGCTTGATTTAACATCTCTTGAAGTTACCAATGGTATGCCATTGACCTATCCATTAGATGTTTCAGGAAACACGAGACTTTATCAGCCAAACAGCAGCTCAGGGCATGCTCTCAGTGTTACCGGTGAAACTTACATGGAAGGTAATGTTGATGTATCTGGAACAACCCATTTGATACCCAAATATTCATGGGAAAATGCGCTGGATGTCAGTGGTAATTCGTTAATGTCCGGTAATTTAAATGTTACTGGCACATTGACCGCCGGCTCATTTGATGTGACAGTGCTTGATTTAACATCTCTTGAAGTTACCAATGGCATACCATTTACCTATCCATTAGATGTTTCAGGAAACACGAGACTTTATCAGCCAAACAGCAGCTCAGGGCATGCTCTCAGTGTTAC
>PEAL01000025.1 GCA_002753725.1 Deltaproteobacteria bacterium | reverse complement strand
CGCGGAGAATTAACCAATGCTCTGTATAAATTTCGAACAATGGTATCTACAGCCAATCCATATGAAACAAAACCAGAAACCAGTGATGATCAGCGCATCACGCGAGTGGGCCAATGGCTTCGAAAAACGAGTCTTGATGAACTCCCACAAATTATAAATGTTATTATAGGGAATATGTCGCTGGTTGGTCCGCGACCGGAAATGCCATTTATTGTGGATTCATATAATGATGAACAAATGGAACGATTAAAAATAAGGCCTGGAATAACAGGCTTATGGCAGCTTGCAGGAGACCGAAATAAGCCCATACATGAACATATGGCTTATGATCAATATTATATTCAGAACATGTCTTTTTTTTTGGATATCGCTATATTGATAAACACCTTATTTTATGCTTGTAAGGGCAGATAATTTTCCACAAAAATATGGCGAAAGAATATGGCGAAAGAATATGGCGAAAGAATATGGCTTTTTTGTGTTGACACAGGAGGGACATTTTTTGAAAGTATTAAATGAAAATGTTGTAGAATATGGCAGCACAATCTAAAAAAATAAGTGTCAGAACGTCCCAGCAAGGTTGGGTTCGGCTAAATTTATATGAATTATGGGAATACCGAGAATTGCTTTTTATCCTGGCATGGCGCGATATATCTGTCCGGTATAAACAGACCTTTTTAGGAGGATTATGGGCCATTATTCAACCCTTTGTGACAATGGTTATTTTTTCTGTCATTTTTGGAAAACTTGCCAATATGCCATCAGATCATATTCCTTATCCCCTGTTTAGCTATACAGCCCTTGTCCCCTGGACTTTTTTTGTGACGGCTTTGAACAAATCAAGTTTAAGCCTTATCAGCAGTGCTAATTTAATTAACAAAGTCTATCTACCCCGATTGATCCTTCCTATTTCAGCTGTCATTGTTGGAACAATGGATTTTTTGGTTGCTTTTTCCATTCTGCTACTCATGATGCTTTGTTATGGTAGTATTCCCACCATGGCGATAGTGTTTCTTCCGCTTTTTATTGTACTGACATTAATAACATCGCTGGGGATTGGCATATGGATTGCCGCTCTGAATGTCAAATTTTATGATCTTCAAAATGCCCTCCCTTTTTTAGTACAGGCATGGATGTTTGTCACCCCCATTGCCTATCCCAGCAGTTTGCTTGATGAACCCTGGCGCAGCCTTTATGGACTCAATCCCATGTCTGGCGTCGTTGAAGGTTTCCGATGGGCATTATTGGGAACAAAAACGGCTCCAGGTGGAATAATGTTTGTATCTTCAATCGCTGCATGGATTATTCTGGTCAGCGGCATGTTCTATTTTAAACGGGTTGAACACTCCTTTGCAGATTATGTATAAAGGCTTAACTATGAAAAATTTTTCCATTAAAGCTGAAAACATTGGTAAACGCTATCAACTGGGCACAGGCCGACGCTATGGAACATTAAAAGAAGCAATCAGCCGCTGGATCAAACCATCTCAGAATAAAAAACAATTTCTGTCTGAAGCAGAATCTTCTATGTGGGCATTGAACGATATCTCTTTTGAAATTTCTCAGGGAGAGATTGTCGGACTGGTTGGTCGAAATGGAGCTGGAAAAAGTACCTTATTGAAGATTATCGCTGGTATCACCCCCCCCACTTGTGGCAGAGCAGAGATTGCCGGTCAAATTGGCTGTTTGTTAGAAGTCGGCGCTGGTTTTCACCCTTTTTTGTCTGGTCGTGAAAATATTTTTCTCAGTGGATCAATATTAGGTATATCTCGCGCTGACATCAAACATAAGTTTGATGAAATTGTTGCATTCGCTGAAATAGAACAATTCATTGACACTCAGGTTAAATATTATTCCAGTGGAATGTATACACGCCTGGCCTTTGCTGTTGCCGCTCATATGGTGGTTGATATTCTTATTGTCGATGAAGTCCTTGCTGTTGGCGATATCGCTTTTCAAAAGAAATGTCTGGGTAAAATTGATGATGTTGCCAGTGATGGCCGAACGATTCTTTTTGTCAGTCATAACATGGCAACCATACAACGATTATGCAACCGGGGATTGCTTTTGCATCATGGCAAAATTATTATGGATGCCAATATTAATAGCATTGTATCAGAATATTTACAAAATTTTTGTGACACCCCGTCTCAAAGAACCTGGCAGCCTGAGGACGCACCCGGGGATGACTGTATACAATTGCTTTCTGTAAGGGCTATAAACCTGACAGAAAAAACCATCCAGACAACAGATCTTCAAGAAACAGTGGGCATAGAAATTAAGTATCTGATTAAAAAAATACATCAATGGCCAGTGGTGATCCTTCATTTTTATGATGCTCAATGGCTTCACCTCTTCAGTTCTCATGACTTTTACCAAAAACAAAAAATATCTTTTAGAAGTTCATCCCGTGAAATTAGCGAAACATGCTGGATCCACGGACAATTGTTCAATCAGGGACGAATCAATATCAATATTGAACTATCGAGTCTTAATCCCAGAAAAAACCATGTGGCCATCAATGACGTGGTTTCTTTTGAAGTCATTGATCAAAGAAGCCTGGAACAGATGAAAGGCCCTTTTGGCGGCCACTGGCCAGGGGTTATACGACCAACACTGAAATGGGAAATGTAGAGATCGAGCAAGAACTGATTGCCAATTTTTTATTTTTAATTTTACATAAAAAACAGTGGGTTAAACATTATTTTTTAGTCCGACTCCCATTCCCAATCCCACTAATAATAAAACATGAAGAATCAAACATACATGAAAATATTAATTCTAACCACATCCTTTCCACTCGTTGAACATTCAACCAGTGGTTTATTTATCCAGCATCTTGTCGAACATCTCGCAACATCCGTCGATATAACCATTCTTACCCCCGGTCATACAATGGATGTTAAACCTCCAGTCAATGCACCCTATCAACTGAAATGGTTTCGCTATGCCCCAAAATCCTGGCAAAAACTTGCGCATGAACCCGGCGGAATACCGGTTGCCCTTAAAAACAATCCCCTGCTTTTTTTATTATTGCCTGTATTTCTCATATCTATGACCTTTTCCTGCCTGCGTTTGGCCCGAAATGTGGATGTGATTCACGCCAATTGGTCGGTCAATGGTGTTATTGCCGGAATTGCAGGATTATTAACCGGTACACCTGTCATAACAACACTCAGGGGGAGCGATGTTCGGCGTGCCCTTGATTCTTGGATCGAGGGATATTTACTCAAACTTTGTCTGTATCTGAATGATCGTGTGGTAGCTGTCAGTCACGCAATGCGCAAAATTGTGAAAAAAAAATTCCCCCGATTCTCAAGACACTTGCTGACCATTCCCAATGGTGTGAGCAAAACCTTTTTGGAAATAACGCCTCATGATACTGAAAAGAATCGCCCGTTGAGACTCATAAGCATTGGAAATTTAATTCCTCAGAAAGGCTTGGATACAGTCCTTTCTGCCCTGGGACAATCTGAATGCCCGAATGATTTCCTGTATTATATTATTGGAGAGGGTATAGAAAAACAACGTCTGATAGACCTTGCTTCTCAATTACATATTTCTGAACAGGTAAAATTTTTGGGAAACATATCCAATAAAGACCTCCCTGCGCACTTACAATATATGGATATGCTGATCTTAAGCAGTTATGGAGAAGGGCGGCCCAATGTTGTCATGGAGGCAATGGCAGCAGGCATACCTGTGATTGCCAGTCATATTGATGGTGTCAAAGAGCTGATTCAGGATGAAACATCCGGATTGCTGTTCGAGGCTGGCAATGTTGCACACCTTGCCAGACAATTGGAACGGTTGAAAAATAATCCCTGTTTGAGACATACCCTGGGAACATCCGGAAGACAGTTTATTCTTCAAAATGGACTGACCTGGGATAAAGCAGCGTTTCACTATATCAATATATATCTTGATTTGACGAAAGGAAAGAGAATGAAAGTTTGACTTCATTCTCTAAATCATTATGTGCGGATTTCTTTTTCAATATAAAATAAACACAGCCAGGCATGTCCTTATTGATTCAGCAAAACATGCTATGCACCACTTAAAACACAGGGGCCCGGACGATCAGGGCATTTGGTGCGAGCCTCCCTGTGTCATCGGGCATCATCGGCTTTCAATCATTGATATTGAAAAAAGCAAACAACCCTTCTGTGACCCTTCAGGCCGATATGTACTGGCCTACAATGGCGAGGTCTATAATTACAAAGAGCTTCGTCAATCGTTAGAACCTCGATGGCAATTCAAAACATTGGGAGATACCGAAGTTATCCTGGCGGGCTTGATCATACACGGAGATGCTTTTATTTCTCTTATGGAAGGTATGTGGGCATTTATTTTATGGGACAAACATGATGAAACAGCAATCCTTTCCCGTGACCGAATGGGTAAAAAACCGCTGTTTTACCAGTGTCACCCCCATTCTTTTGCTTGCGCTTCAAGCTTAAACGCCCTTTCAACGCTGTTCCTTTCCCCGATGTCGGAAGATATCAACAGCACGGCAGATTATTTGCGCTATGGATATTACCTGCCCGGTACAACGGCATATCAGAATGTTTTCGAAGTCTTGCCTGGAAATATGTTGATATGGCATCCTCAGACAGACTGTCAACAAAAGCCTTACTGGTCACTTCCCATTGGCGGGTTTACCGGTTCAAAAAAAGAAGCCTGCCAGCTATTGAGGGAAACGCTCGTTCAATCGATCAAACGACGCCTCATCGCTGATGTTGAAGTGGGCGCCTTTCTTTCCGGCGGGATTGATTCTTCATTGATTGTTGCCCTTCTGTCCAAAAAATTTGGCATAAACCTCAAAACATTCACACTGGGCTTTGACGAAGCGTCTTTTGATGAAACCCCTTATGCTCAAATAATTGCAGACATGTATACAAGCGATCATTTTACAGAGCGGTGTCATCATGTTCGCATGGAACCGTTGATCGCGCTAATTCTTCAACATGCAGGACAACCTTTTTCAGATTCATCCTTGCTGCCCACAGCGTTGTTATCTGAACTGGCATCCAGAACAGTCAAAGTCGTTTTATCGGGTGATGGTGGTGATGAATTGTTCAGCGGTTACCAACGGTATCAGGCACGAGTTTTGTTACAATGGTATACCCGCCTTCCCAAATTGCTGAGAAAAAATATCAACCATCTTGTGCGCTCCATTCCCGAACCTGTGGCGCATCACAGTCATAGTCTGTTAAAAAAAGCGAATCTGTTTCTTGATATCGCTGATCACCATCAAAAAAAATCTCCTTATATTGCTCCTCTTTTATATTCATCAGATGATTTTTATCGACTTGCACCAGAATTGAGTGACAAAGGACATCCTGCACCCGTTCTTCCCATCGAAACCGAAGGGACATCTTTTCTCGAAATGATGGCAATGGATGCACTGGTTTATCTTCCTCAGGACATACTGGCAAAAGTTGATCGTGCCAGCATGGCCTATTCTCTTGAAACGCGCATCCCTTTCCTGGATAGCAAAGTCGTAGAGCTGGCCTTTTCTCTGCCCTCATCCTGGCATAGACAAGGATTTAAGGGAAAACGTATGCTATGGAAAACCTTTTCAGACCTTCTGCCAAAACAGATCTGGAATCGTCGAAAACAAGGTTTTAGCGTTCCCCTTCATCAATGGTTTAAAAACAATGCAGGTGATGACATCATTCATCTACTGGATCATATCAAGACACCGCTTAATCCCTTGTATGTTAAACATCTGTTACAAGAACATCGTATGGGCCAAAGAGATCATGGGCATCGTCTTTGGAATATTTATGTTTATTTACAATGGGTAAGACATGATCACATTTAACCGGCATCTGCTGCATTATATGATCACACTATTTGCGATTGCCATTGCGTGTGGTCTTACGTACTGGATGGTTATCTGTACGCATATGGAAGAAAAACTGTTGGCTCATCCCTTCTTGATACTGGCCTCAATTTTTTTTGCGATCATCCAGAAATTATTGGCCCCTGTCATTATTTTAATCATTTTTAAAAGCATTCATTGTTCATGCAGTTATTTTCCCCTGCTATGGATTTCCATGTTTTCAACCGCAGCAAATGCATCTGTGCCTTTTCCAGCAGGCATACCTGTCCGTGTTGTGCTGCAAAAAAAAATCCTGGACATACCTTATACTGCTTCAACAAGCGGACTTTTTATTGAGCTGTTTCTTTCATATGGCTGCATGATCGTTGTTTGTCTGATCACAAGTTTTTTCTGGCTGACCCCACTTTTAAAAAATGAGATAACACCCTTTTATCAACCTTTCATGCCTGTCTTTATTGTCTTGGGGCTGATGTTTCTTTTGGGATGCATGTTCTATTTTTCTGTACGATATGTTGAAGGTCGATGGAGACAGGGGGTGAAACAAACGATGGAATATCTGTTCAATGCAAACTATAAACTGCTTGTTTTCAGCATTGTCTTGATTGGTGTTTCGATGCTCATTTCGCTCGCTCGCATTGAATTGTTATTAGGGGCTATGGGAGTATCTGTCTCTCCGGCGCCTTTACTGGCATCAATGCTGTTGTCATATCTTGCCGGCGTCATCTCTTTTGTCCCGATGGGCCTGGGCATTCGGGATGCCAGCCTGGGGTCATTGCTTGTATTTTTAGGAATTCCACTGGTTGCGGCTATTGCTGTCACCGCAATGGATAGAATTATTATCTCAGTGGTTTATTTATCAGGCAGTATTATTGGCACCCATGTTCTTGGTCGGGATCTGTTGGGTTTAAATGAGGACGCATTTCCAAAAAGTCAGTCAAGCTGCTCAATATGGACATTCACTGCTCAGAACAGGAAATGCGGGTTCAAATCTTAACAGAACGTATCGCATTGTTAGAAATTCAATTAAATAATTCCAGTGAACCAAATACTGAAGACACACTGTCTTCAGTTGCATAGAAAATCAGTCGAACTGCCATAATGGGAACATTATTAATTTTTGGTTCCTTATATTATAGACTGTTCATATTCAAATTTTTATTTATTTCAAATGTTGCCCATTCCCGGCAACGTTATATTGCCATTGATCCATATTCTCGCTGGAAGCCAGTTTCCATTCCAAAAGTATTGAGAATGGGCGCCATGCACAACCAATCCAAGAATATCACCTTTTTTCAGGCTTGAGGAAATGCCCGGGAATGTGATGTCATGATTTCCTTCAGGAATGGGAATGACCTGTTCACTGATGGTTGTCACTAAACGATTGTTTAGGCGTTTGATGCCTATGCCTGCAAAAATAACCGGTGTGACACAAATATTTTTCGATGTTATGGAAAATTTCCCTTTAGGTATACCGACAATGTATTCTTCTTGATCCACGACATACAGTGGAATAAACGATGGTCGAAACCATCCCCCATGTTTTTTAGTTTGCGTCATGTCTGTTGCTGATTTGTCCTTAAATGGCAGAGCCGTTAGCCAGTCGATCGGTTTGAGCAACCATTCAAACAGTCCTGCTGTTAATGAAATAACCAGCGTTTCAGGAATTTCAATGGATGTCTGTCCATAAAGGCTGACAGGTTGACTAATGCCGGAATCATAGTCAAGGGTAAAGCATGTCTTGGGGATATGACTTGCGGCATTAGGGACATCTTTTAATTTTTCATTCCACCATTCAACAGCAAGGTCTAACAGATTAAATGTGGTACTGTCGCAATGAACTTCATGCTCCATATTATATAAAGGCATACCAGTCCATCGTTGGGTTGGAAACAAATGTCCGCCCTGAACTTCAATTAAACGAACATCCCTGCCTGCTTTTTCAAAACAAGTTTTACTGTCCAACGCCTGGTTTAAAGGAAAAATAAAATCTCTGAAACCATTAATGAGAAGTGCATCCGACTGTGGAAATCGGTTTTCATCACAAAATGCAGCCAGGCTATGTTTATACAGTTCCTGAACAGCCTCGTCATTCATGTACCCGGTGAACATTTTCAAGTAGCGTTTTGTAAATAAAACGTCGAAATCAAAAAAACTGCTGAAAATACCAATAGGAAAAAGAAATGCTCCCCAACCCGTCTTCACATATCCATATTCACCCAGACCTCGGGATAAATCATACCAGGTTGTTATGGGAATAATGGCATCAATGCGAGGATCCATAACCGATGCCATTAGCTGAACCCCTCCCCCATAACTTTCACCCACCATTCCAACTTTGGGATCATTGCCATCCATTCGAATTCGTGGTAAATGTTCAACCGCCCAATCCAAAACAACACTGGCATCACGAACTTCAACATCTGGGTCCATAATATGAATCTTTCCGCCACTGCCGCCAAAACCTCGTTGATCATAACTCAACATCCAATAGCCTTGATGCCATGCATGAATGGCAATTTGACCCGTAATCATCCATCGCGCATAAAAACTTCGGGGGCTACTTGTCCGAAAGCCACCAAATCCATGGGTTTGTATGATTAAAGGTGCCGTTTCATTGGGAGGTAAATCAGGTTGATAAACTGTTGCACGCAATTTAACACCATCAAAGGATGGAATGATTACATGATAATATGTACTTTTTAAAAGTGTTTGAAGGGTTGTCTCTTTATATAAAAGTCGGGTATCTATACTTGTACATGAAGACAGACATAAAACCAAAAAAATAAACGCTTTTTTTTGCATTAAATGATCTCCAGGATGGTCTTAAAGGATGCTAAAATTGATCCTTGACCGTGTTAAATTGTTTTGTTAAGTAGAAAGAAAATGTTTTATTTGCAACATTTGTGCAATTAGCAGAACAAAAACCTATCCTTTTATTTATTCCACACGCTGGCCCATAAACATGGAAAGAATCTATGAATCAACACTCTACCATTGATGTCTGTGTCACTCATGACATAAGCATTCCAGAGGATCAATTGCCTTTTGAAGCCATTGAAAAGTTAAAAAGCCATCTAATTTTTACAAATCCTCAATGGCTTGAAAACAATAAACGCGGCTATTGGAATGGAAAAACACCTGAAAAACTCTATTTTTTAAAAACGGTGAACAATCATCTCATCATGCCACGAGGGTTTATCCATCAGCTAGGAATCATTTTAAAACAATTCGATCTTACCCTGACAATGGATGATCAAACCTGCATAAGAGAACCTGTTGACTTTACATTCAAGGGTAAATTGTACGATTTTCAAGAACATGCTGTCAATGCCATTCTTCATCGTCGGTTTGGTGTCTTTAATTGTCCCACAGGTGGTGGAAAAACAATTGTTGCATTGTATTGCATTGCCTATAGAAAACAGCCCGCACTGGTGGTGGTTCATACCAAAGAATTGTTGTACCAATGGCAAAAACGTGCCCAGGAGTTTTTAGGGATTACAGATGCGGAAACAGGATTGATCGGTGATGGTCATTTCACTATTGGTTCACATATCACCATCGCCATTGTCAATAGTCTTTATAAGCGTGTTCATGAGGTCAAAGATCATATTGGCTTTTTTATTGTTGATGAATGCCATAGAACCCCATCCAGAACCTTTATTGAGGCGGCATCTGCCTTTGATTGTCGGTTTATGCTGGGGCTTTCAGCAACGCCTTACAGACGGGATCAGCTCACACAGGTGATCAACTTTTATATGGGGGCTCAAGTTGTCAATATTTCCCCGCAGGAATTACAAAGTAAATCACGCATTATGCGGGCCAGAGTCGTGGTTCGTCGAACTCAATTCGAGTATGATTACGCTGCGGATGAAGATTATCAAGCCATGATGACCGCTTTGACTGAGGATAACGCCAGGACAGAATTGATTGCCAGCGATGTTGTTAAACATGCGCAAACATTAAAAGGGATTGGCCTGGTTATTTCAGACCGAAAAGAGCATTGCAAAGCGATTTTCAATGCCATTGCTAAAAATAATATTGAGGTACGATTGTTAACCGGTGATGTTCACAATCGTATTCGGAAAGAGATTACCGATGAATTGACACAGGGTACCGTTCAGGTTTTGGTCGCTACTGCCCAACTCATTGGTGAAGGTTTTGATTTAAAACAATTGTCAGCACTTTTTTTAACCATGCCTGTGAAATTTACCGGAAGAATTAAACAGTATGTGGGAAGAATTCTTCGAACCGATAAAGAAAAAAATGATGCCATTATCTATGATTATCTTGATCAACCCGGTGTTTTACAGGCATCGTTTATTTCCAGAAAAAAGGCGTATATGGAGTTAGGAATCAAAGATATCAATCTTTAAAAAAGGATCCGGATATGCAAGTCATAACCACTCATCGGAGTACTGATTTTGATGCATTGGCATCTGTTGTTGCAGCATTGAAACTATTTCCAAAGGCTGCTGTAATACTGCCAAGAAGTATCAATCCGAATGTTAAAGCATTTTTATCCATCCACAAAGATCTTTATGATTTTTATTTAAATCAAACTGTCAACCTCGATGAGGTCACTGAACTGATTGTTGTTGATACCAATCAATGGTCACGCATTGCCCGCCGGCTTCATCCCCTGAAAACAAGAAAGGATATAAAAATCTATATATGGGATCATCATGAGCAACAAGGAGATATTCATGCCCATTACATTTGTCAGGAGCCTCTTGGAGCCAACGTTTCGTTGATTTTAAGGCAATTGAGACAAGAAAAACGAGCATTGACGCCGATGAATTCAACATTAATGCTCATTGGTCTTTACGAAGATACAGGGCATCTTACCTATCCATCAACAACCCCTGAAGATGCTTACACAGCCGCTTATCTACTGGAACAATGTGCCGATCTGAACATTTTAGGCACTTTTTTAAGTCCAGCGTATGGGGAACGTCAAAAAGAAATTTTATTTGACATGCTGAAAAACCCGGTGAAACACAATGTGGATGGTTTTACCATCAGTTTCAGTACCCAAAAAATTACCGGTCATGTGGATCGTTTAAGCCTTGTTGTTCAGCTATACAGAGAGATTGTCAATGTTGACGCCGCATTTGGCATATTTATCCGCGATGAAAACCGATATATTGTCATTGGCAGAAGCAACCGTGAAGATATCAATATTGGTGCCATCATGAAAAGCATTGGTGGTGGGGGGCATCCTGGTGCTGGCTCTGCCATGTTGACATCGACCAACCCAAAGACCGTTGAATCCATGATTCTTGAATTGATCGAAGGTAATCAACAATCATCTGTTAAAGTCGGGGATTTGATGTCTTTTCCAGTGGTATCCATTCCTGCAAACACGACAATGGATGACGTTTCAAAAATCCTTCAAGAAAAAGAGTGTACAGGCTTACCTGTATTAGAAAATGATAAAATGGTAGGAATTATTTCCCGCCGTGATTTTGTCAAACTTAAGAAAAAATCACAATGGAAAGCACCGGTTAAAGCCTTTATGAGCCGAGATATTAAAACCATCTCTCCGGACAAAAGTCCATTACATGCGGCTAAAATTATGGTTAAATACGATATTGGCCGTTTACCGGTGGTTGACAATGGAAAAATTATCGGCATTGTCAGTCGGTCGGATGCTATGATGTATTTCTATGATTTACTGCCTGAATAGTTTTGAAAAAAAGGAGATAGAATGATCGAACGATATACACGTCCTCAAATGGGACGTATATGGTCTGAAGAAAATAAATATCAGACATGGCTTCAAGTAGAACTGGTTGCCTGTGAAGCCATGGCTCATTTTGATATGATTCCAAAAGATGCGGTTGAGCGAATCAAAGAACGTGCCGCCTTTTCTGTTGAACGAATTGAAGCCATTGAGCAGGAAACCCGTCACGATGTTATCGCTTTTCTAACGAACGTCGCAGAATATGTTGGACCAGATTCCAGATACATTCATATGGGAATGACATCCTCTGATGTTTTGGATACCAGCATGGCCATTCGTTTAAAACAAGCGGGCGAAATGATTTTAGAAGGATGCGACGAACTTATGGCTGCCATCAAGGAACGGGCATTGGAACATAAAGATACTGTCATGATCGGACGCTCTCATGGTATTCATGCAGAACCTATTACCTTTGGCTTGAAACTGGCGGTCTGGTATGATGAAATGCAACGAAATCGACGGCGTTGTGAAAATGCCATTCTATCGGTTGCTGCGGGTATGATTTCAGGTGCTGTTGGAACCTATGCCAATATTCCCCCGGAAATCGAGCAATATGTTTGTAAAAAACTTGGATTGACACCTGTTAAAGCATCCACTCAAATTGTTCAGCGTGATCGGTACGCTGAATTTTTCTCAACCCTGGCAATACTTGCAGCAACCATTGAAAAAATAGCTATTGAAATTCGTCATTTGCAACGAACTGAAGTGCTTGAAGCTGAAGAATATTTTGCCAAAGGCCAAAAAGGGTCTTCAGCCATGCCGCACAAACGAAACCCTGTGGGCAGTGAAAACATGTCTGGACTGGCACGATTGATTCGATCCAATGCCCTGGCTGCCTTTGAAAATGTTGCCTTATGGCATGAACGGGATATCAGTCATTCATCGGTTGAGCGGGTGATTGCCCCAGACAGCACCATTCTGGTGGATTATATGCTGCATCGGTTGACACGAATTATTAAAAACTTGATGGTCTACCCTGAAAATATGAAAAAAAATCTTAATAAAACCAAAGGGTTGATTTTTTCTCAGCAACTATTGCTTAATCTTGTGGCTAAAGGGGTCAGCCGTGAAGATGCGTATCGAATGGTTCAAAAACCAGCCATGCAAGCCTGGAATGAAAAGGAACCCTTTATGGATATGATTATTCGTGAAGGTGAAATTGGAAAATATTTATCTGAGACCACAATCAAGGAAATTTTTGATGTGAACTATCATCTGAAATATGTGGATACTATTTTTGCAAACGTTTTTGGAGAAACAAGCCATTAAGAAAGATAGATCGAACGAGGTAACCGTTTGAGGCTTATACAAAATTGCAAGCGCCATTTTAAGAAAGGCGCTTGCAGTGTTTACGTCGTATATGTATTAAAAAGAGCTATAAGTCCGCGTTTTCTTCTGTCTCATTACCGCCTTTTACCCAATAATTTTATCAATAACAGCATTCATTGCACGTGTAAACTCATTGTCAATGGATTGACTCATGATAGGGGTGCCATCATCACAAGCATGGACAACTTGAGGGTCAAAAGGAATGGAGCCCAAGAAAGGCACGTGTGTCTTTTCAGCAGTGAGTTGGCCTCCACCTTTTTTGAATAATTCAATGATTTTACCACAATGAGGACAGCTAAATGGCCCCATGTTTTCTACGATTCCGACAATCTCCAAATTCAATTTTTTACAAAAATTAATGGATTTACGTACATCTGACAGTGCGACTTCCTGGGGCGTCGTGATCACAATTGCGCGGGCATCAGGAATGGTTTGGGCAACACTCAATGGTTCATCACCTGTTCCTGGTGGTGAATCAATGACCAGATAATCTAACGCATCCCATTGCATGTCTGCAATAAACTGACGGATCACACCATTTTTTAGAGGACCTCGCCAGATAACCGCCTGATCCTCTTCCTGCATCAGCGATTGCATGGAGACCACTTTCAGGTTCTCGTTGAATGTTTTGGGAATAACTATTTTTCCTTCAGTAATATCCAGTAATCCTTTTAATCCCATAATTCCATGAATGCTCGGTCCATGTAAATCAACATCCATCAAGCCGACCTTGAAATTCCGATTGGCCAGCCCCACCGCAATATTGGCTGCCATACTGCTTTTGCCAACACCGCCCTTGCCACTCATGACCAGCAGTTTATGTTTAATTTTTCCAAGCGTGCTTTCGATCATTTGATCTTGTATTTTTTGTGCCATTTTTTGTGTGCCAGCACTGCATGCTGATGGTTCACCTTGTTGTTCATTTGCCATTGGTTTTCTCCTTTGAAAATTGATATGAGAGAATGGATACTTGATAAGGAATCACTGTATCCATTATCCATTATCAAATATCAATTACCGGAACGTTTTGCAAATTTTTTGCATCATTTCAGGCATAAAAATTGCTGAAAAACATTTTTTACTTTTCAGATGTTGCACTATCTTTGAAGCAGAGAGTCACAACATAACCAATAAAATAGACCATAGAAATGTATCCGTATGAAAAAAAAATCTTTTCCAACCCAAAATCAATTACAATATACCCAATACGTAAAAACACATTATGATCATCGAATCACCCACATGACACCCAAAATGCGATGGGCAAAATCGTATTATCACAAGCGATTGGTTCATGTATATCAGCACCTCATACCAAAAGGAAAAAGAATCCTTGAATTAGGCTGCGGTGAGGGGAACGTTTTGGCAGCCCTTTCGCCTTCGTTTGGGATAGGGATTGATATTTCAGGTGAAACCATCCGTCACGCCCGACGTGAACATCCACATATCCATTTTTTTCAACATGATGCACATGAATTGGGTATTCAGGGAACCTTTGATTATATCTTGCTCTCTGATTTAATTAATGATTTATGGGATGTTCGTCATGTGTTTTGTCAATTGCGCCATCTGTGTCATCAACGTACACGCGTTATCATAAATTTTTACAGTCGATTATGGGGATTTCCACTGTGGCTGGCCCAGAAATTAAATCTGGCAGCATCCTATCCACCGCAAAATTGGTTGACAGAATCTGATGTCAAAAACTTGCTTGAACTTTCAGGCTTTGAAACCATAAGTATCTGGCAGGAACTTTTGATGCCCGTGCGGATTCCTTTGATATCTGAATGGATGAACCGATTTTTGGTTCGTATTTTTCCATTTAATACTTTCGCCATGACCAACATGATGATGGCGCGCATTCAATATTCCCCTCAAAAAAAGCTGTCAACACAGACATCGGTGTCTGTAATCGTTCCAGCCAGGAATGAGGCGGGAAATATTCGATCCTTGATCCAACGTATTCCAGAAATGGGCAAACAGACAGAAATTATTTTTGTTGAAGGTGGTTCTGAGGATCAGACCTATGAGACGATTGTTCAGGAAATAATACACTATCCCAATCGACAGTGTAAGGTTTTCAGGCAAAGCGGACAAGGAAAAGGAGATGCGGTGCGGTCAGGTTTCCGTGAAGCAAGCGGTGATGTTCTCATGATTTTAGATGCTGACATATCGGTTGCTCCTGAAGATTTGAGTGTGTTTTTTGAAATTTTGTGCCAAAATCATGGGGATATGATCAATGGTGTTCGTCTGGTCTATCCAATGGATGAAAACGCAATGCGGTTTTGGAATTTTTTGGGCAATAAATTTTTTTCATTGGCTTTTTCATGGCTTTTGGGGCAGCCCATTAAAGATACCTTGTGCGGAACCAAAGTTCTATGGAAATCCGATTACCAGAAAATTGAAGCTAACCGGATGTATTTTGGGGAGATTGATCCATTTGGTGACTTTGATTTGCTCTTTGGCGCAGTCAAACAAAATTTTAAAATTGTCGATCTGCCCATTCGTTATCGGGAAAGGATCTATGGTTCCACCAATATCAAACGATGGAAACATGGCTGGCTCTTACTCAAAATGATGCGGCACGCTGCAATGAAAATAAAATTTCAATAAACATTCCATTATGCCATGACTGAATAATCTTTTTCTAATAATTTTTCGCGCAGTTTGTTTTGCGCCTCAGGTTCACCGTGTATCAGCTTAATTTTTCCAGGTTTTTCCTTGATGGCATCCACCCAGTTGAGTAGACCTTTTTGGTCGGCATGGGCTGAATAACCGGTTATAATATGAATATTGGCCTTGATATCCACACGGTTGTTATCAATATAAACGTAACCACCGGTGCGTTTTCCAAACCGGATAATTTCATTCCCCAGGGTGCCGGAAGCCTGATAGCCAATAAACAGGATATCATTTCGCCAGTCAGGTAAGCCCCCCTGAAGATGATTTAAAATTCTGCCCCCTGTACACATCCCGCTGCCAGCAATGATAATGGAAGGGCCGGGCATATCCACTAATTTTTGATGCTGCCTTGAATTCTCTATAGTATATAAATATTTGAAATCAATGGGGTGATCCCCGCGCTTTTTAAGCTGTTTGGCTTCCTTGTTCCAGTACTTTGACAGTTGTGAGAATAACCGCGTAATAGTGAACCCCAAAGGAGAATCCAAAAAAACTGGAATACGTTTATTTTTGGTAATGTCTGGAAATTGTTTTTTTAAGTCTGGATCTGAAAAAATACGATCCATTTCATAAAGAAATTCCTGGGTTCGACCCAGGGAAAATGAGGGGATGTAGACCTTCCCCTCATCCGATACGGCATGAGTCAATACCTGACCAAGTTTTTGAATGCGCTCTGCCCGATTTTCATGGATATGATCGCCATAGGTTGACTCCAGGCATAAAATATCACATGGCGCAGGTATATCAGGTTCGCACAAAATGGGCGTATCTGTTGCGCCAAGATCACCGGAAAAAACAACAGAAACATCTTTGGTTTGAATCTGAACAAAACAAGAACCTAAAATATGACCGGCCCGACCCAATGTAAATGAAATCTTTTTTTTCAACTGAAATGATTCATTAAACTCAAACCCCCAGGTGAGATCATCAATACGCGCAATCATTTTTTTACGATCGCGTTTGTCCTGAAATCCCAAAGCCATAGCATTTTCTAACATTGGCGTCATCAAGGCTTTTGTGGCATGCGTTGTTAAAATTTCACCCTCAAAACCATTGCGAACCAACTCGGGAATACGACCAATATGGTCAATATGTGCGTGGGTAATAAACAGATAATCAATTTCTGAGGCATGAACCGGCCAATGGCGCATGTCTTTTGTTTTGACATTACCCTGTGTCATACCACAATCAATCAGGATATGAGTATCATTCAGATGCAGGTAGTGGCATGATCCAGTAACATCTTTTTCGGCACCCAGATGAAAAATTTCAATGGACATGGTGTTTTTTCCTTAATTAACACTATTTTAATAAGGACTTACATAATGCAAATTTGCTTGATTATCAACTAAATTATTGAATTATTTCAAATACGATTGCAAACGAAATAAATGCTCAAAAGCATGCACATCACTTTCAAAAAATGGAATTTGATGAATACTGATCGATGGATCTGTCACAGTCCTTAGATTGTCAATCAATTGTTTACAAGACGCTCCCAGACGTTCAAATCGGTGATAGTTCTGTGTGATTTTTTGGGCAAGTTCATCACTTGAAACGCAGGCATGAATGGCATCTCTGTCTGTCTCCTGGAGTTTTGGCAGCTCCTTATGAACACGATTAATAATGAATCCACCAAAAGGCATATTGTTTTCTTTGAGTTTGTCATAAAAAAATGAAGCTTCGAGCATCGGCGCTCGCATTGGGCTGGTGATGGCGATAAATACTGTTTGTGGACCGGATAAAACAGACTTGATTGCCTTGCTCCGATTCCGAAATCCATCAATAAAGGAGTCGTCTGCCAGATAAAAGAAATCGGCCAGATCGTTCAAGGCTTGAATTCCAAATATTTTACTGATGGATCTCAAAACGGGTGATGCCACAAAGTAGATCATCCGATACCCTAATTTTCCGGCCTTAAAATAAGGTTTTAAAAGGTTCCAGAAGAAATGCCGACCAAACAGATCGTTTAAACGTTCGGGTGCATCTAAAAAATCCAATGCACGACGGCTGGGCGGGGTATCGAGAACAATCAAGTCATATGTTTTTTTTTCATAGAGTTCATACAATTTTTCCATAGCCATGTATTCATGGGTTCCGGCAAGGCTAGTGGAAAGGAATTGATAATATCGATTTTTCAAAATATTTTTTGCCATCTCTGGTGATGATGAATAGGTCGTGACCACACGGTCGAACACATGTCGGGTATCAAGCATCATGGCATACAGTTCCCCTTTGGGTTGAATGCCTATCTGTTGAAAACAACTGTTCGGAACTTTCTGTTCTTGAAATTGCATGGACTTGAGTCCCAATGCATCAGCCAGACGTTTTGCAGGATCAATGGTCAGGACAATGGTTTTTTTCCCGGATAACGCGGCTTTAAGGCCCAGTGTCGCAGACAGCGTCGTTTTTCCGACACCACCGCTACCGCAGCAAGCAACAATCTTTGCAGTGTTTATTTTATCAATCATGGTTTTTAGCCTGTTTTTTACTTTTCATGGTGCATTAACAAAATATTTACAAGAGGCTCAATATCCCGAATAGACAGGCGATGCGAAAAAACAAAGGGAAATTCTATAATTTTTTCTTTTGTGCCTTGATTGTCATACATGCGATCAATGTAAGTCTGTTGTAATTGTCTTCGGGAGATGGTTGATTGTGCAAGTTCAAAAAAAGGTTTGAGTTTTTTTAGATGATCCTTACAGTCCACTTCATCTAATTTGTTTTGTATGGCTTCTCTGTCAGCATCGGAAAAATCCTTTGGATACACACAATTGATCAACGTTGTCTGGACAGGCATATGAATTTTATCCAATGCGATTTTTTTAAACTCTAACGATTCATTAACCGGTAATTCTTCCGGCAATGTGACCAGTGTTAGACCTGTTTTCACAGGATCAATCAGCAGTTTGTGGACAACACGGGTTTGCTCTACAATAGGACCGACCCCCAGCATATTGATTAATGTTTGCGGCAGGATCAACAAACTGACCCCATGACCGGTTGCCGGTGCATCCACAATGATCAAATCAAACTTCGGACTCTTATCAAGCGTTTTGCCCTGTTCCCATCGCCAGATTTGACCAAGGTATTTTGTCTCTTTCAAGCCTGGTGTGGCAGCAATAATGTAATCAAATACTTTGCTCTTGACAATTCTGCTGGCAATGAACGGAATGTTCACATGAAGTTTGATATATTCTTTTAAAACCGACTTGGGATTGATTCGAACACCCCATAAATTGGACTGAATTTTGCCAGGTGTTTCTGGAAAAGTTCCTTGATCAAATATCTGACCTAAAGAATCGGCATCACCGACTTCAACAAGTAGCACGGTTTTATTCAATCGCTTTGCAGCCAGACCCAAAGCCGCACTAACGGCTGATTTCCCTACGCCGCCTTTTCCAACGACAAACAATAAACGGTGTTCAAATATTGACATTGTATTACATTGCTTTTTTTATATGATTTATTATGTTGAAAGGACAAATAATATTTTATTCAACCTTTATGCCTGAAATGTCTTTTTTTCTGAAAAAAATGAATATTTAGAATTTTAGCGCATCTTACCTTTGAAATCAAGGATTATTCAGACAGACAAATGGAAGATCTCAGGGAAGAATAGATGTTCTTGAAACCTTTTGGATCGGTCGCCTTTAAATATTAATTCTTGCTTTTTTTTGCCAATCCGGTCATAATTGCAAAATTTGTATTTTTAACATGTATTTTTGATGAAAAAGGAGTTTTCATGAGTGAAACAGTTGAAAAAATAAGGAACATTGCCATTGTAGCGCATGGCGGAGCAGGTAAAACCTCTCTTGCAGAAGTCATGCTCTACAATACTCAATTGACCAATCGATTGGGCAGGGTTGAAGACGGTAACACTGTTATGGACTATGAACCCGAAGAAGTTAAACGTCAGACCAGTATCAATGCAGGTTTTCATCAGGTTCCCTGGAAAAAGCATGTGATTAATATTGTGGATACACCAGGAGATCAAAATTTTTTCAATGATACCAAAAGTTGTTTGATGGCTATGGATGGCGCTTTAGTCATTGTTGATGCTATTGATGGTATCAAAGTTCAAACAGAGCAAGCCTGGGACTTTGCTGACGAATATCAGACCCCTCGAATGATTTTTTTAAATAAGTTGGACAGGGAGAATTCAGATTTTCAAAAAGCGGTGTCAGATATTGGAGAATCTTTAGACATTCGCCCCTTAGTCGTTCAATTGCCCATTGGGTCTGCTGCAGATTTTAAAGGCCTGATCAGCTTAATTGATATGAAAGCTTATACTTACGCAGATGGCAAAGCCACTGCCGGTGATATTCCTGATGATTTAAAGGCTGATGCAGAAACAGCAAGAGAAGAATTTATTGAAAGCGTGGCTGAAGCCGATGATGAACTGGTGGAAAAATATCTTGAAGGTGAATCCTTAACCAATGAAGAAATCAAGAAAGCACTGAGATCAGGAACGATTAATCGGGTGTTTATTCCGGTTTTGATCGGTTCTGCAACCAATAATATTGGTATTGATAAACTGATGAATTTTATCACTGAGTGTATGCCATCACCGGCGGATCGAGAACCAAGAAAAGGTAAAAAAGTGGATACTGATGAAGATATCGAGTGTTCTGCTGATCCTGATGCTCCTTTTTCAGGTATTGTCTTTAAAACAATGGCAGACCCTTATGCCGGTAGACTGACCATTTGCCGTGTCATCTCTGGAACATTGAATAAAGATGGCGGATTCTATAATTCAAGTAAGAGTACAAAAGAACGTTTCAGTCAGTTGCTTCGTATCTGCGGCAAAGAACAAAAAACCATCACCGAAGCAGGACCGGGTGCTATTATTGCCTTTGCAAAACTTAAAGAAACTCAGACTGGAGATACGATCTGCGATGAATCCAATAAGGTGATTTTTGAACCGGTTGAACCCATGCCCGCACTGATCACTTATGCTGTCCAACCCAAAGCCCAGGGTGATGAGGATAAAATTCTGTCATCGTTGACCCGACTCAAAGAAGAAGATACGGCCTTAAAAATTGACAGAAATGCTGAAACCAAAGAAATTTTACTATCCGGTCGAGGGCAATTGCATATTGAAAGTGCCGTGGAAAAAATTAAGCGTAAATTTAATGTTGAAGTGCTGCTCACTCCTCCCAAAGTTCCTTATAGAGAAACCATCAAGAAAAAAGTCAGGGTTCAGGGCAAACACAAAAAACAATCGGGTGGTCATGGTCAATATGGCGATTGCTGGATTCAAATGGAACCTCTGGAACGTAGCTCTGGCATTGAATTTGTCAATAAAATTGTGGGTGGGTCCATTCCCCGACAATTTATTCCTGCTGTTGAAAAAGGTATTATTGAAGCTGCTCTGCGAGGTGTATTGGCTGGATTTCCATGTATTGACTTCAGGGCAACCGTTGATGATGGTACATATCACACCGTAGACTCATCAGAAATGGCCTTTAAAATAGCTGGTTCATTAGCTTTTAAAAAAGCTGCGGAACAGGCAACACCCATATTATTAGAACCCATCATGAAAGTTTCCATTATTACCCCAGATGAATACATGGGGGATATTATGGGTGATTTAAACGGAAACCGACGAGGTCGTGTATTGGGGATGGATACCAAAGGCAAAAATCAAGTAATCAATGCTCATGCACCTATGTCTGAAATGCTGACCTATGCTCCTGATCTCAATTCAATGACCGGTGGTCGGGGTACATTCCTGGTTGAATTTTCTCATTATGAAGAAGTTCCTGCACAGCTTGCTGAAAAAATAATTGAAAAAGCAAAAGAAGAAAAAGAAGCCTAACTTTATTTTAAGATAGATGTTTCCCGGTTTAAATCAAAGAGCGGGAAACATCTATAGCAGCCGACAGCCCCCCTTGTTAAGCTGCAATAAACGACATGCATATGAAAACAACGTTTCATGGTCCCTTACGATACTTATCTTTTTTCCTCATTACGATTCTTGTCTTGAGCTACTTCCCAATTTTTTCAGCCGACTTCATCTGGGATGATGATATGTTCGTTATCCATAATCCCCTGATGAAATCGTTTACAGGACTCTTTCATATCTGGTTTTCCACCCAACCTATTGATTATTATCCTCTGACCTATTCAAGTATCTGGTTAGATTATCACCTATGGGGATTATCAGCAACAGGATATCATGGTGTCAACCTGTTGTTGCATTGTGCCAATGCCCTTTTTTTAAGCGTGATCTTTCGAAAGTTAAACATTCCTTTTGCCGGTTTTGCTGCACTTCTGTTTGCCATCCATCCGGTCAATGTCCAATCTGTTGCCTGGATTACCGAACGAAAAAATGTCTTGTGCATGTTTTGGTTTTGCCTGTGCGTTTTGAATTTTTTAACATTTGAAAAAAAACAGACGCCCAAAAATTATTTAATTGCATTGGGATGTTTTTGTCTTGCATTGCTTTGTAAAGCAGCCGTTTTAATGTTTCCTATTGTCATTCTTTGTTATCACTGGTGGAAAAAAAATCAGTTGACACGTCGGGATCTACTGTTGTCCACGCCATTTTTTTATATTTCAGCAATCATGGGTGGTGTCAGCCTGTGGTTTCAAAGCCATCGCGCCATTGGTGAAACCATTGTTAGAAACGATACTGTTTTTTCCAGATGCTTAAACAGCCTTCTCGCTGTGGGCTTTTATATTCAAAAAAGTATACTGCCGGTTCAGCTCAGCTTTGTCTATCCCATCAACCAGAATCAATTCCCCTTACCTATGGCGCTTCCAGGGCTACTCTTAATTACGATTGTTCTGCTCTATTGTTTGTATAAACGAAATCGTGGAGGACTGTTTGGACTCCTGTATATTTTTTGGATGTTATTCCCTGTGCTGGGATTTGTTGATATCTATTTTATGCGATATGCATGGGTCGCAGACCACTGGCAGTATTTTTCAATAGTGGGTGTTTTGGCCTTTTTGATGGTGGGGATTGATCTGATAACTAAAAAAATTGGTGATCGTTATGTTCACTGCGGATTTATTTTATGGGCGGGTTGCTTTGCTATTTTAACATTCAATCATGTTCAACAGTTCAAGGATGAAACAACCCTGTGGCTATCAACCCTGTCAACCTATCCGGATTGCGCTCTGGCATTGAATCGACTGGGAAGTATCCATCAATCTCAAAACGATCTGGCTGGTGCCAGTATGTATTATCAATTAACCTTAACGTATCATCCAGACAATGCTACGGCTCACAATAATCTTGGTATGATTGAAGCATCCAGAGGGTATCTTGAAAAGGCTGAAAAACATTACTCCGCAGCAATTTTACATCATCCACAGCACCCGAACAGCCATTATAATATGGGGTGTATTCAAATGAAACTAGGACATTTTGATCTGGCTGAAAAAAATTTTCAAACATGCCTCAGCATTCAACCCGGACATGAAGCAGCGCTGATCTGGCTGGCCACCTGTCTGGAATTTCAAAAAAAATGGATGTCTGCCAGCAAAGTTTATGAAACATTAATACAACAATTTGGGGAAAGACCAGATTTTTTAAACAGTCTGGCCCGAACATATGAGGCAACTCAACATCATTTTCAGTCATTGCGATATTATCAAGACAGCCTGAAAATCCAGCCGGATCAACCGGAAATCTATTATCAAATGGCATTGATATATCAGCGCATGGGCCGTATTCAAAACGCCATTACTTGTGGGAAAAAAGCCGTTGACCTGGATTCTGAATATCCACCCTATGCACTATTTCTTGCTCTAATCATTGGCGAACATGGCAGCCTTGATGAAGCTGTTCAGTATTTATCCATAGGCCTTCAAATTAATGAGCATTATCAACAAACAGCTCATCAATTGAAAATGCAAAAACGGCTGAATGATTATGTTCAAGAGGTCATTTCAGAACGAGAAAAGAAACACGTGTATTGGGAAAACAATCCTGAACAATGGTATCAACTGGGCAATCTGTATTTGGTGACAGGTGATCAACAAAACGCCCAAAACGCTTTTCAGAAAACCCTTGAAAAGGATCCCTCACATGTACGGGCCGGGCATAATCTGGCCTGGATTTACGCATTAAATAAAAAACAGTCTGAAAGTATCCATGTTTTTAGCGAATTGATCAACCATCATCCCAATGAATGTGCATGGATCTATTATCAAATGGCAAGGTTGTGTGCATTGTTTAAAGATGACACCTGTGATTATCACACATATCTTGAAAAAGCCCTTCATGCTGGGTTTCGAAATGTTGACATGCTTTACACTGATCCTCTGTTTCAAGGGATTGAATTTAAACAAAAGAATCTTCTTTTTGACCAAAAGCGTTGATTATGCTTTGTAGAATCAATGCAAAAAAGATCAAAAACAATTTTTATGCAGGATAGCTCGACCGACACAAGCCTGAAGGGACATTTTTTCAGAAAACCTTTTAATGTCGATATTTTCCCATCATATCTTTTAATTTATTTGCCAGTTCACTTAAATTCTGAGCAGCTTCTTCAACCTGACGGGTACCGGCATCCGCCTGTGCCGCGGCCTGGTTGATGCTTTCCATTGCTACGACGATTTGGTCCATTCCGGTTAATTGTTCATTGGTGCTGACTGCAATTTGATCCGCTGCCTGAGCGGCATGTTGTATACGTTCACGAATGCCTTGAATGGCCTGTCCGGTTTTATGGGTCAGTTGAACCCCGGCTTCGGCGCGTTTAGTTCCTTCTTCGGTCACCATAACAGCGGTATTTGAAGATTTTTGAATTTCACCCAAAATATCTTTTACCTGAGATGTCGCCTGACGGGATTGCTCCGCAAGGTTACGGACTTCACCGGCAACAACTGAAAAACCTTTGCCAGCTTCTCCGGCTCTGGCGGCTTCAATAGCAGCATTCAGTGCCAAAAGGTTGGATTGATCGGCAATATCATTGACTGTGGCAATAATTTCTCCGATTTGCTGGGTTTGTTCCGAAAGGCTGAGAATGGTTTCAGCAATAGCGGCAACCTGATCTTTGATATTATTCATACCGGTCATGTTGGATTCTATGGCATGTAAGCCCTCATCTGCAACATCTGTGGCTTCTTTTACCATGTCAGAAACCAGGCGACCACGATCCGCTGTTTGCTCCGCAGTTTGGCGAACCTCCTGAACGGTTGATGTTGTTTCGCTGACCGATGCTGTTTGTTCGCTGGATGTTGCTGCTTGTTCAGTGGTGGCAGATAATATTTGGCTGGTCGCTGAACTTAGATTGTTGACCGTTTCATTGATACTGCCAAGCATTTCTCTGAGGCTGTCACCCAATTGATTCAAACTGATTTTGAAGGATTCAAAATCTCCACTGAATTGTTGTTCAATGGGTTTGGGAATAATACCATCAGCAATACTTTTTACATAATTGACAGCAACATTTAGAGGGCCAATGATTGCGTCTAATGTGTCGTTCACCCCTCGAATGATTTTCTGAAAATCACCATGATGCCGTGATACATCCGCACGGGTACTGAGAAGACCATTGATGCCTGCCTGACTTAACATGTTAGCGTCATCAATTAATGCATTGACAGCATCGATGCATCCATTCAAATTCACTTTGAGTTTGTTAAAATCACCACGATAAACATCTGTAATTTTTTCAGGAATGTCTCCACGACTGATACGATCCACAACTGTTGCGGCCACCATCAATGGTTTGACAAAAGATTCGACAATATTGTTAGCATTTTTCACCAGTTCCGCATAAGATCCTGAAAATTTATCTGCATCTCCTCTTATTTGGAAATTTCCTTCATCAATCGCCTGAATGATTTTTACGATTTCATTATTAATATCCCGTTCACCACTGATATCCGTAATACATTCCAACACTCCGGTCATTTTATCATTTAAATCTTTGATAGGCGATGATGTATATCGAATGGGAAGATTAAAACCTTTTGGATCGACAATCGTATCGGCTGTGTGGGCGCTATTGGTTTCCATTGCCAGCTTACTCTGGCAGTTTTGTGTCTGGCAATGCAGTGTTTTGAACAAATGATAACATTTTTTTCCGATAATATCTTCCGTTGAAGATTTGAGTAACGTACGACCGGCTTTATTTATATATTGCACAGTATAATTTGTATCCAGTTCCATAATAGGCAGAGGAAGATTTTCAAGATTATCGATCAACCGTTTTTGTTGTTCTACCATTTCATTGAGACCATCTGCCATCACACCGATTTCATCTTTTCGTTTCATTGAAAGTATGGATGGGGTGCCATCTTTAACAGCCTCAATAAAACGAACAACTTCCTGGATGGGATTGGTCAGGCTGCCAGAAAAAATCAGCCCGGCAATGATCACTGCAATGGCCATCACTCCAACAAATATCCAGATAATGAGTTGCATGTTATACACTGATGCAAAGGCTTCCGTTTCATCCATTTCAGCAATGACAACCCAATTCAAACCGAAAATATTCAATGGGGTATATGCAGATAACACTTTATTATTGTTATAATTCGGAATAATTTTGATACTTGTTTTTCCTGAAAGCGCTTCACTCACAGATTCCGTTTGAACACTGCCACGTTTGGGGTCGGCAAAGGATGCTTTTACACTATGATATGTTGAATCAAGAAAAGAATCTGAACGCATTTTTCCTTTGGGACCAACCAGGTAAGTTTCTCCGGTTTTTCCCATGCCATCGCGTTGCATCATGATCTCATTAATGGAATCCATGGAGAGTTGGAGGGCAATAATTAAATCAATGTGTTCATTGGTCACCACTGGAATGGCTATAAAGGCAGCAGGATCATTATTGCTGGGTGCATAAAGAGAAAAATCCATAAATCCCAACTGGCGATTTTTAAGAACCACCTGGATGAGCTGTCCCAATCCGCTTTTGGCATAAGGGCCATTTAAAATATTGGTCCCATAATCAGCTTCCTGAGCAATGGTGAAAAAAATCTTTCCATCCGGGTGGATCAAAAAAAGATCATAAAAATGATTTTTCAGAATAAAGTGTTCAAAAAACGCTTTATTCTGGTCGTTTAAAATCTGGCTTGTATCGGACGCAGTATTTTTATCATACAAAGATGGAAGAAACGCCTGGATGAGATTTTTCAATACATTCAGATCGCCTTCGCGTTCTTTAAAATGCTGAAAGACCTCCTGCTTTTTGACTTCCCGAATGGCTTCAAGCTCTTCAAAAACACGATCAGTCAGTGCATGAGATGCCTGACGACTGGCCCATGCGCCCAGAATAATCAACGGAAGAATACCAATACAAAGGAACAATGAGACCAATTTGGGTCTTATGTTGATATTTTTTAATGAAAACATTTATTGTTTCTCCTTAAATTGTATGTGATTCATCAAACGCTCCATCATCAATGACCTTTATCGCCTTCGACCAGACGAATCAAATCTTGAATAATATCATTCATGGCTTCGGCCTGATTTTTCATTTCTGTTGCTGCCGCTGAAGCACGTTCGGAACCGACGGATGTATCCTGAACGTTGTGATCAATATCCTGAATGGCTCGATTGATTTGTTCAATGCCCTGTGACTGTTCAGTGGAGGCATCATCGATTTCCTGAACAAGATTGCCAACGGTTACACCACTTTTACCCACCTGACTAAAGCCCTCATTGGTTTGAGATACCAATATCGCGCCATTTTTAACTTTTTTTACAGTGTCTTCAATAAGTTGAGCCGTATTTTTGGCAGCTTCTGCCGAGCGCATGGCCAGATTTCTAACTTCATCAGCAACCACTGCAAAACCCGCGCCTGCTTCACCGGCGCGCGCGGCTTCAACCGCTGCATTTAAAGCAAGAAGATTGGTTTGAAAGGCTATTTCATCAATGGTTTTGATAATTTTTGATGTTTCTTCGCTCGCTTTTGATATTTCTTCCATTGACGTATTGAGCTCATGCATGGATCGGTTGGTTTCATCCATAATCGTATTGGTGCTTCGCATTAACGAATTGGTCTGTCTTGCATTATCTGCATTTTGACGTGTCATGGATGAAATTTCTTCCAAAGATGCGGATGTTTCTTCAATGGAAGACACTTGAGCGCCTGATTTCTCCAAAAGTTCATTGCTAATGCTTAGAATGTTTCCGGCATTTTTGTCCACATTGTTTGCTGTATCCAACAGTTGTTCAGCCATGCGGCTCAAAGGATCAGAAATGCCTTTTGAGATGAAAAAGACAACCACAGAAAGAAGGATTAACGCTACAATACTGATAACAGCGGTCATGATGATCATTGATGTCGTGTTTTCCAGAATTTTTTTATAGGGAACATTGATGGCAAAACTCCACGGGGTTGTTGTTTGGCCAATTGTCACAGGTGCATAATACACATATGCCTTTTCGCCAGTGACTTGCATGATGGCAATGTCTTCTATTTCAGTTCCCTTTTTTATGGCTTGCAAAATTTCAGATTTTGCGTAGTCCTTGATATTTTTACCGGTTAATGTTGGGTGGGCAACAAACAATCCTGTATTTGAAAGCAAATATGAGTATCCTGAACCATAGGGTTTGATTGTTGAAGTAAGTTTTTCAAAGCGAAGTAATGTAATATCTACACCCGCAACACCAACTGTTTTTCCCTCAATTTTGATGGGTGCCACCAGACTGGTAAGCAATATCTCTTTACCATCAATAGGATATAGATATGGATCAAGAATGCTTTCTTGAGCTGTACGAAGTGATATCTGATAATAATCCCCCGCGCCTTCTTTGTCATAATCCACTAAAGGTTCAACCTTAATGTTACCCCCGCCGCGATTCCAGTAAGGGATATACCGCCCGGTTTGATCGTGACCGGGTTTATTAACAAACTCTGAGTCTTTACCATCCAGAGCATTAGGTTCCCAGCAGGTCCATACACCAAGCAAAAAAGAATTTTTTTCCAATACATGCTTTAACATATTATCAATGATTCTTCGTTCAGGGACATGACTGGCTGTTTTCATTCCTTCAAAAACATGTGCCATATTTCTGGCAATACTCATGTATTGTTCCATCTCTGTTTCAATTTGATTGGCATATCGTCTCGTCATTTGCTGTGCCTTATCAATAGCCTCTATTTCAGCTATTTTACTGGATTCATAAGTAACGACGCCAATGGTGACAGTAAACGCAACAAAAGCCACGCAAGAAATGATCATCATCATTCGTAGCTTGAGATTAAATTTTGAAAATGACATATTTTACCTCTTTATGATTAGGATTTGATTAGGATTTACAAGATTTTAGGATTTTAGGATTAAAAGGCTTCTTTTGAAGTGGTCTTATTCCTGTTAATCCTTTAAATTTTGATAATCCTGATTCTAAAAATGAGACTTTCTGAAAATAAAAGTTTAAAATTGTTAAGGAATGCTCGAAAAATAAGTTCCCCATTTTAATTTCGGAGACACGATCCTTAATTCGATGAATAGTGGAGTCCTAAAGCTTTAGCTTTGGGAGTTCCTTAGATTTTCAATGTGTTGTTTTTCTGTAACTCCCAAAGCTAAAGCTTTGGGACTCCAATCTAAAATGGGGAACTTATTTTTCGAGCATTCCTAAGCATAACATGGCAATGATTGTTATGTATATTAAAATATCAAAGATATTATATTCAATACACTATCCATTGAACCTGAAAATGAATGCCATCATCTTGAATATCATATTGTTCAGGATCATCAAGGTCTTGTAAGGCATAAGCCCAATTGATCTCAGCCCAAATGCGTTTATTGATAGCCCAATGCAACCCCACTCCAACGCTTGAAATACTTTTAGGCGCTGGATCATCTGAATCTACATTATGGGCATTTCCATAATCATAAAACAATGATCCCGTCAGTTGACCATCGTTGGGTTTCCGCTGTAAAAAAAACAGTGGTACACGGCCAATTGGCAAACGCCACTGTATGGATGCCAATTGACCATCATCTGATGTAATGCGATTTTCTCGATAGCCGCGCACACTCCGGGCACCACCCAATGAGTATTTTTGTGATGGCATCAGGTGTTTATCAGAAAACCGAACATCCAGATTTGCAATTATTTGACTATCCCAAAAATTTAAATGTCTGAGCCACTGCGATTGAAGTAACCAGGTAGAAAAACGAGCATCCGGGCCATGGTCATTGATGGTGACATCAAAAATATCCAGACCAAAGCTTGCCGTGGATCGAAGGCCAAAAACCTGTTGATTGGTGCGAAAGATCCATTCATGAATACAGTGGACAATACTAAGATCAGCTTTGCCATCATTATCTGAACCTCCTAAAGGAAAAGGCATATCCATAAATGTCGTTTTAGAATGAAGCCGCTCCATGCGAACAGTCATGGAAAATTCCCGAGACAAACTTCGAAAAAATGGCCACACAATACCAAAGGAAAACCGAGAAACCGTGTTGGTCAGATCAAACTTTTTATAATCATCCACAATGACAACAGACTTACTTCGGTCAGCAGAAAAAACAAAACTTCCCCCCCCGTTCATTAAAGGGAAACTGGT
>PEAL01000188.1 GCA_002753725.1 Deltaproteobacteria bacterium | reverse complement strand
TTTACATCTTTAGCTGATCATGATATCATACTTTTTTGTTTGCGACAATATTTGGGCAACCAGAGACGTTTCAAGCTTGTTTTTATTTAATTTTTTTATAAATAATTTGTTTTTTGAATGCGGACAATAACCGTTGTTCTGCATGTGGGCACGGACCCCCCTTCAAAAAAATCTGACAAAGGAGAAAGGGTATGGAAAAAAGGCATTCTGTGAATGTTTGGCAAGTGTTAATGTTAATTGGTTTTTTGATCATGATTCCTTTGAATATCATGGCGATGAATCTTTTACCTGACGTTCAGTCTGAATCTGAAACAACGGCTCAAGAATGGGCCCTTCGGATCAAAGCCAGCGCGTCCATTGAACAGGTTGTTCAGGAAACCGGTTCTTTCCTGGTGGGACAGATTGCGCATATTGATCGAACCTGGTTGATTTCTTTTCCGCCTGCCATGATTGAGCAGGCACGAACCATTCTTGTTCGAAATCAAAAGATCGAATGGTTTGACGTTCAGATAAAAAAACAACGCTATCCCAGGGAAATTGCATTTGATCCGGTATATTCTGATCCGATTTTTCCCTATCAGTGGCATCTTGAAAATACAGGGCAAAGCGGTGGAACCCCCGGTATGGATATTCATGTCCGAAATGTCTGGCAGAACATGAATCTCATGGGAAATGGTGTGGTTATTGGTGTTGTTGATAATGGTGTGCAACACACACACCCGGATCTGTCGTTTAATTATATTGCATCAGATTCCTGGGATTTCGCTGATAACGATTCAGACCCCAGTCCCAATCTTGGAAAAGATTCTGCTCATGGAACAGCCATTGCTGGCCTTGCAGCAGCACGAGACAATCGTCACTGTGGTCTGGGAGTGGCCTATCGTGCAGGTATTGCAGCCATTCGTCTGACATCGCGGCCAATCTCGGATGCTGAAGAAGCCAATGCCCTGTCGTATCAACGTCAATCCATTGATATTTATACCTATACCTGGGGACCTAAAGAAAACGGGCTGTTACTGGAAAAACCCGGGCCATTGACATTGATGGCTCTGGCTCAAAACACCGCTCAGGGTAGGAACAGTTTGGGTAATATTTATGTTGTGGCAGCAGGGAATGGTCGTGGAAATGGTGAAAATGTCAACTATGATGGCATGGCCAATTCCCGCTTTACCATTGCTGTTGGTGCTGTGGACCATAATGGAAGACACGCAGCATACAGTGATCCTGGGGCTGCACTGTTGGTGGTCGCTCCTGGAAGTGGTGATGGCGTTTTTATGTCAGGAACGGACCTCCAGGGACTTCATGGCGATAGTTGCGGTGACTGTCAGGATCAAATTAAAGGAACATCTGCTTCGGCATCCCTGGTTTCAGGCGTTATCGCTTTGATGATAGAAGCCAATTCCAAATTGACCTGGCGAGATGTGCAACATGTTCTCATTCATAGTGCCATTCAAAATGATTCAGATGATCCAGAATGGACGAAAAATGCCGCAGGGCTGTCAGTCCATCCCAAATATGGCTTTGGAATGGTTGATGCCGAAGCTGCGGTGAAAAAAGCGCAAACCTGGACAACAGTCAACCCATCGTCGTTTATTCCTTATAAACAGCAAGTCAACCAATCCATTCCAGATAATACTCCCGCTGGTATTGTTTCAACAATCTCTGTTGATGCCGCTACAGCATATAAATTAGAGCATGTGGAAGTCGTTTTGAATGCCAGCCATGAATATCGGGGGCAACTGGAAGTCACCCTGACATCTCCATCAGGAACAAAAAGTGTGCTGGCCGAACCTCATTCTGACCCCAGTGAAAATTATTCTTCCTGGAAATTCATGTCTGTTCGTCATTGGGATGAAAGCATTCAAGGTCAATGGACACTTTCTGTTACAGACCATCAGGCCAGCCGTACGGGCACCCTCCTTTCCTGGGAACTTATTTTATATTTGAATGGTGATATTGGCCCGCTGCCTCCAATGGCAAGAGATGATGAGGTCTTCACGGCCATCAACACCCCGATTACCATTGCTGTCATTGATAATGACTTTGATCCTAATGGTGACATTCTAACGGTCACTGACATGACATCACCATCATCAGGAACCCTTGTGAAAAATGCAGATCAAACCATTACCTATACGCCGGATGACAATTTTTTGGGCAAAGACCACTTTCAATATACCGTTTCTGATGGCAGAGGCGGCCAGGATACTGCCACGGTAACGATAACAACGGTCATTATTAAAGACCCGGGTTTTGAATTAGGCTCTCCCAATCCATATTGGGTTGAAACATCATTGATTTATGACTCCGTGATTGTCGCATCACCAGAAATGGCCCATTCTGGAAAATATCTGGCCCACTTTAGCGGTGGAAGAAACGGAAAAGAGCAGTCCTCCTGCGATCAGGATATCATTATGCCCATTGCAAATAACGCCAGTCTGACATTCTGGTTGAAAATCATTTCATCTGAAGTTTATGGCCGATTCAGTGTCATTGTTGATAATGAAGTTATTTTCACAGTCAGCCAGATTAATCAGAATCAATATGTCAACTGGCATCCTGTTGTACTCAATTTGGATGCTTTTGCCGATGGTCGGGATCATAATATTAAATTTCAGTCCAATATCTATCAAGGAAATGGTGATACCACCTTTTTGTTGGATGATCTTTCTATGGCCATTGGTTCGCAAGCGCCGATAGCAGGAAATGACAGAGTTCAAACAGAAATGAATCAGCCGGTTATTATTGACGTACTTGCCAATGATTATGATGCAAACCTGGATGATATTTCCATCACCACTGTAAGCGCTCCTTTGCACGGCACAGCATACAAGAATTTCAATCAAACCATTACCTATTCTCCGAACAATATGTTTGTGGGTGAGGATGTATTTACATACACGATTGATGATCAAAATGGCGGCACTGATACCGCTCAAGTCAATATTATCGTATTTACAGATAAAAAACTGATGTTTTCTTTACCGGAAAAAGTCATCGAGGGTGAAGGACTTCTTACAGGGAAATTATATGTGCCAGAAGCCCTTTCGACCGATCTTTCCATTCAGTTGGAATCCAGTGATACCTCTGAACTTGAATGCATGCTGACGCAAGTGACATTAAAAGCCGGTCAAAAAGAGCTTGCTGTTCAATTTCAAATTATCGATGATACAGAACCCGACGGTTTCCAAAAGGTTGTTCTTTCAGCCACTGCTGATGGTTGGATCTCAGCAAAAGCAACCATTGACGTTGCTGACAATGATGTTGGTCCTTTGCTCATGGTTACACCAGAATCAGCGCAATTAGCCGCGCACAGTGGAACAGTCGTATTTACTGTTCAAAATAAAGGTCAGGGATCAATGACCTGGACAGCTGTCTGCAATCATAGCTGGCTTCGTGTGATCAGCGGTCAGGCAGGAACCGATACCGGCGTTGTAACACTTCAATATGATACCAACACGACAACAACATCCCGTTCTGCTCAATTAATTGTTATGGCGCCAGAGGCACAAAATTCTCAAATAACAATCCCTATTATTCAGGAAAGAGGCATGATAGAACCGGCTGTCCTTCTTGTCAGTCCAACACATCTTTCTGTGGGCTATCAGGAAAATACCAGTGTTTTATCTGTTCAAAATACAGGTGCTGGAAATATGATCTGGCAGGCGCGGGCAAATGTGGACTGGTTGATTATCACTGAAGGCCACACGGGCGTCAATGCCGGTCAGGTGGTTGTTCAATATCTGACCAACACCGGCAGTGCACGTCAGGGAACGGTTAGAATTACAGCGCCAGATGCAAATAACAGCCCGGTTGATGTCGTTTTTCAACAGGAAAAAGGCTATGTGCCACAACCGGTGATTCATGTGGAACCTGCGGTTGTCTCAATTTCTGAATTGGGCGGGGCTTTCACAATAACGGTCACCAACCAGGGGGATGGCCAATTGATCTGGCATTCAGCGAGTGAAACGCCTTGGTTGTCTATTGTTGATGGAAAAACTGGCATTAATGATGGTGTTATTTCTGTCAATTGTAAAGAAAATTTGGGAGAAGTCCGATCCGGACGAATTGTTGTTGCATGTGCGGAATCCTTACCATCAACACTTGTTGTATCTGTAGAACAGAAAAAATGCCCACCGCCAGTTATCGCACTTTTGCCTGAATCTTTTGAAGTATCAGGACTTGATGGCACGGTCATCATTTCTGTAAAAAATGTGGGGGGCGGTAACCTGGAATGGACCTCCCAGGCCAATCATTCCTGGTTGAACATTTTATCTGGTGAAAGTGGTTCCAACGATGGAACAATAGAGGTTGCATTTGAAAAAAATACTGATGATGTTCGTACAGGTTCAGTGACCGTTTCTTCGCCAAATTCTGAAAACAAATCTGTAACCGCTCAAATTATCCAACGCAAATTTGGTGAAATCAGTGAAGAAAAAATTTCCATTGGTGCGGCAGATGATAATTTGGGTAAAAGCGTTGCCATTACCGGTGATGTTATCATTTCAGGGTCAAGCAAAGATGATGAACGGGGGGCGAATGCCGGCGCTGCATATATTTTTCGAAAAAATGGTGACGAATGGAAACAGGAAGCAAAGCTTCTGGCATCTGATGGAGAACAGTATGATTACTTTGGATGTGCCGTCGATGTCTCTGGAAATCTTGCTATTGTCGGCGCATATGGAGATGATGATAATCGGAGTAAATCAGGTTCTGTCTATATTTATCGATACAATGGGAAAACGTGGCTTCAGGAATCTAAAATTGTTGCCAGCGATGGCGCATTGAATGATTACTTTGGTCTTACAGTGGCAGCATCAGCAAGTTATGCCATTATTGGTGCAAATGAGAATGATGATTTGGGTACAAACAGTGGTGCAGCCTATATTTTTGTTTATGAATCTGACACTGGCCAATGGAAAGAACAGGTCAAACTGTTGCCGTCGGATGGTGAATCTTCTGATAATTTCGGATGTTCGGTTGATATTTCCGGAGATTATGCAATTGTTGGCGCAGATCGGGATGATGATCATGGCAATTCATCCGGTGCAGCTTACATCTTTAGACGTGAGGTCAACACCTGGACACAACAGACAAAGCTGACACCCGCTGATGGTGCTGAATATGATCATTTTGGTTATGATGTTGCCATATCGGATCATTACGCTATTGTTGGTGCGTATGCGGATGATGTCAAAGGTTCGAACTCAGGTTCTGCTTATGTTTTTGAAAATATTAATGGAAAATGGCAGCAAGTAGCAAAGCTTATTCCGGCAGATGGCATCCAGGAAGATTTTTTTGGCATGGATGTAAGCATCAGCGGAAGCACCATCTTAATTGGTGCTTATGGCGATGATGAAAAAACCAGCAAAGCGGGTGCAGCCTATCTTTTTCAGCGGGTTCAAGAACAATGGACAGAAATGAAAAAAATTGTCGCATCAGATGGCGATTCCAATGACTATTTTGGTTTTTCTGTGTCTATATCCGGTCATCAGGCTGTGATTGGCGCCTATGGTGATGAAGACAACGGGGCAGCATCTGGATCAATTTATGTGTATGATTTTAAAGATTCACTGGCACGGAATCAGACCGCCAATATCTTGAAAACTCCTGAAATGACAATTACACAGAATCCGCCATTGGGTAATCGTGTTCAGAATCTTGAAGGATGTATCACTGGACTGGATTACCAAAAATTTGGTGTGACTGTCTATTCAATGCTTGATCAATGGCGTGAAAAGTGCACGCTGTCACCGCTATCATCAGATGGTTGTTGGCTTTGTGATATTACCAAAGAACCCTATGACCATCTTGCGCAACAAATAACAATCGTTGTGCTTCCGTTGACATATCCGTCACCGGTTGTTTCTGGAAGCACACTGCCTGACGCGCTGTATAAAAATGCTGTTCTTATTAAAACCATTAACCGATAGGGAGTAAATTTCATGAATTATTGGAAAAAATTTGGCTTATTTATTTTAATCGTCTGTATGGTTACAACGATTGGATGTAGTAAAGGACTTGAGCGATGGGTAAAAAAAAGAGGGTATGTCTATTATCCCGACTATCGCGAAACAGAAATTATGGGCCATCTTCTTCAAAGAGATGGCCAGATTGTTGCCAACCCCTGTATTTCAAATGTATCAAAAGCCAGCGTGATACCGGAAAAAACGCAACTTCAAATTATTGAAGGCAGTGAAAAAATTAAAGAGTTGTTGCAGAGGGTTACACAAACACCAATGATGGGTGATTTTTTCCAGGCCAGACAGGCCATCCTGACGTTGCGGGACTTGTCCCAGGTCCAACTGACAGAAATCATTCCCAGCGGTCCATGCAATGATTTTCGAATGGATGTTATCACCGAGTTGTTGAACGCGGGGTCTATGTCTGTGGTGATTAAAGATGCCACTGGAAATGACATTACGTATTTGTTCAAAGCGGTTTCAGAAACAGCAGCGCCCGCAGATGTTGTATTCGGTCGGCCAATTTTTATCACTGGCAGACAGTTTCATTTGGGTTATAAAACCGAAAACTTTTCCTGCAAATCTGTCAGCCGAAAAGATGTACGCATTGCGAGAAATCAGACTGTCAATGATACCGATGTTGCGCTTCAATTACGATATATGGATCATCGAAAACGAGGCTATGAAAATATTGCCTTGATGCGTGTCATGGTCAGTGGTTTTATCCCCGAGGATCAAACGGACATGAACATTATTAAAGCCAATCAATTCATTGAATCTCAAGATCCTGAAAAAACGTGGGAAATTGCTCACAAGCCAGATAATGGTCGCCTGAGACTATCTCAGGGCGGGGTCGTTCAACTATTTGAAGGGGTTCGTGGCGGTGTTGCTGCGAAAACACGCAGTTCAGGCATTTATTTTGAGGTGCTGTCCATTACTGAACAAGAGGTTCAGATGCGGATTCAGTATATTAGTTATTTGCCTAAATAAAAACGGATTATAACGGATTTGGGGAGCATAACTATTTGTTAATTGCTCGGACTACCACAGCGTAGGCTAAAGTAGGCTAAAAAAAATTCGCCGCTTTGCGGAGAGAAGCTTTCGTGCTAATCGGTTTGTCCGAGCGGCGAATCGCTCAGACTGCATGCCTCGCCGCACTATCGTGCTGCGGTCATGCGGTCTGAGCGTTCGCCTTAAATTGTTCGTTTGATTCATCTGTTGTTTATTATTTATATACTTGTTCCTTAACTTGACTGTTTACTGTTTCTTGTCAACGACCTGGGGCACACAAGCGAAAGCCCAGGTAGTCGTACCCGTACTCAGGCCTGCGACTGTAGCGAATAGCAGAGCGGCAGCGCCTGGCGCTGCTGCCCCATCTGCCGCCGCGAATCACACGATCCGAGCCTGTAGTAGGTCCAGTAGGATCTTTAACATCGCCAGTGGAATAATCACCTTTCCAATCCTGACACCATTCCCATACATTGCCATGCATATCATATAATCCCCAGGCATTTTTTTGTAAACTTCCCACTGTTAGTGTTTGGCTACGATATTGCCCTTTTGAACAGCCTGTCAAGGGATTATTGCCATCATAATTAGAATCACTCGTACTTAAACAATTCCCAAATGCAAAAGGAGTTCTTGTACCGGCTCGTGCTGCGTATTCCCATTCGGCTTCTGTTGGTAAACGATACGTTCTGTTTTCTTTACGCGACAACCATTCACACATGGCTTTGGCACCATACCAGCTTACTTCTATTACAGGATGATCATCATAACCTGACTCTACGGTATATCTTCCAACAGTCCCTTTAATATGACTGTCTGAATCCTCATCTTTTGTGTCAAACCAGGGTTCCTCGTTTGTTCCTTTTGAATGACTGGCATTTAAAAACTGTACAAACTGCTGGTTTGTTACTTCTGTGGTTTGCATGTAAAACCCCTGCGTTATTTCTACCCAATGCTGTTTTTCATCACTATCTCTTCCAGGTTCATCTGTTGGACTGCCCATCTGAAAACTGCCCGGGGGAATATAGACCAGCTTCATTCCTGGCAAAGGGCGCAAAGGGCCGTTTAGAAGTCTTTTTTTTGCTTTTGGACTAGGGGGTGTCGTTACAATAGGGATAAGGTTTGTCGTTGAAACAGTCGTATGAACCGGTGAATGATCCATTGTAAAGCGCATTACCAGCAATACTCGCATTTCCCCCATTTGGGAATAGGTATACACATGAATTTTTTCAGGTTGCAGTATGATGCTGATGTTTCGCTTTTGATCATCCTTCAGCAGTTGACTGTTTTCAACAACGATATCTTTAAAAAAACTTTCTTTCTCACAATGGGTTTTTTTCATTAAAAAATAGTGATCTTTTGCCAATTGACGTGCAGCACTCAGGCGATCCCGCGACCGTTGAACCTGACCATCTCTGGATTCCATGATTTGTTGCTTTTGATTAATAATTTCTGCATACAGACGATCGATATGCCCCTGAACTTGTGCAATGCCTTTTTCCAACTGATTTTCAGGTTCATCGGACGAGGGCAAACCTGTTTGTTCATAAATCTGGTTTAACTGTTTTCTAACACTGTCAATCTTAATGGCAGATCTAAGAATTTCCTCATCTTTTTTTTTTAATTGATCCTTCATTGTTTGGGTATTTTTGTCAATATCCTGCAACGTTTTTTGATTGTTTCGTTTAATACTGTCTCTATAAATACCTGCCTGATCCTTTAAAAAAGAAAGGGTTTTATTGGCATAGGACGTTTCTGTTCGTTCAGCTATGGCATGTTCAAAGGCGGGCTGCCAGTTGTCTGACAATAATTGACCACACCACAATTTTCGATATCAGCGGGCAGGGCATCATTCGTGCGACCGGTCTGCTTTAAAGGCGCTACTTTAATAACAGCAGCGTAAACATACTGAGCCTTTTTATTATAAATTTGTGAAGACCATTCGGTCACCGGTTTATCAATGTTAAACACACCAAATGATTGTGCAGAAATGCGAGAGTTAATAATATCATTATTCAGCAAGGTTCTTGATTGAATGATTTCTCCCAGAAAAGTTTTAACCGCCTCAACGCCCATATAATGGCGTCCGGCATCAATAAGCAAATCTTCTTTGGTAAAAGGCTCTTTAGATTCAACAATCACAGCAAACAGGCCTTTCATTTCATAATTTTCAATATTTTTTTGAAAATTATTCCGGATTTTAATTTTTGCATCTTTAAGGGTCTTGTTTTCGTTGATTAAGGCCTTAATACTTCGGGAACCATCAAGCTTGCTTTTTTGTTCGATGCGTTGTGAAATTTGCTGTTTTAACTCCTTGATTTTAAATTCCATATTTTCTTTGCACAAATACACCGATGTTTTAACCGGTTGCACATCTTTTGCGTCAAGAAGCGTAACAGTGTCAAGGGTCAGTTGAAAGGTATCGTCTTCAAATGCGCTGGCATCAAAAATCATTCCCTTTACTGGAAGATCACAGGCAATAGCGTTTGATTGGAAAGAACTGAATTTTTTTAAAAATTCGGTATCTGGCCGGGATAAACCGGATGTCATCGGTTGATTTTGGGCCAATGTTTGAGGTCGCTCAAATTGACTCAATGGGGCTGATTCTTTTTTTTGAAAAACAGGAGGCGCCTGAGCATCAGGGATATTCTGCATGGGCACACACGCTAAAAATAACATAACGATACTGGTGAGAAGCAAATAACTTTCTGTTAGTATCCATTTATTTTTATTGATTTTAATTTTCATAATCTCACAAACTGTCGTCAAAGGGGTTAAACAATCAGTAACGATAAAACGCATTTTTTAAAGTGGTGTTGTAATGCCTTATTGAAATCAGGTCAATAAAAAATGCGCTAAGGAATGCTCGAAAAATAAGTTCCCCATTTTAAAGTGGAGTCCTAAAGCTTTAGCTTTGGGAGTTACAGAAAAACAACGCATTGAAAATCTAAGGAACTCCCAAAGCTAAAGCTTTAGGACTCCACTATTCATCGAATTCAGGATCGTGTCTCCGAAATTAAAATGGGGAAGGGCATTCCCAAAAAGTCGGACATTTGATTTGAACAAATACCAATAACAAACCTATGTACGAAGACAAACTGTAGGGGCAAACCTTGTGTTTGCCCTCAAACAAAAACCGGAATCAAACCTAT